>JAFGBA010000017.1 GCA_016933395.1 Sedimentisphaerales bacterium
GTTTAATTTTACCAATCAGGGCCTTGCCCAATTATTCGCCCAACGCGCCCAGGAAATCGCCCAGGCCGAACACCTCGACGGCCAACCAACGGCCAAATATCTCCGGCTGGTCCAGGACTGCAAAAACAACATGCGGCAGGTTTTGCAGCGGGTCGATAGCTGCGAAATGCTGGCTTAAACCCTATGAAAACCCTTTGGAAAGGACAGGTAAACCATGATGAAAGACAACAAACCGAACGACCATTTGAACCTGATTTACGCCTATACCCGGGCGCAAGCGATAGAGGACGGCGTATTGATTGACGCCACCCAAGGCGACTTTGCCGACATCAGCCGCCAACACTACAAGTATCCTATCGCCATGACGACGGCGGTCTATGCCCTTATCGAGAAAGCCGTCCATCATCCCCGTTGGTGTAATGATGTTAAGGGGGTATGGCATGACATCTTGTGGATGAGCCGCGTCGCTGCGCGCAGCCTCGACGAATCAACCCGCCTTTTTCAAGTCATTATCACCGGCACAGGCCGCAAACGCACCCACACCCTCAAAATCGTCTGCGGTCCCGGCGATGAAGGCGAACCCGTCTTAACCGTGATGTTACCGAATGAAGATTAACCTTACAGGAGATAATGTCAATGGACCCTCGTCTAACGATACCAGAATTTCCCTGCCCGATATGTGGAACCCCAACCGCGCATTTGTTTTGCTCTGAAATCTGCGCCCGCCGCTTTAGCCGTCTCGGTCCCCAAACGAAGCAGCGTTTGTATGAACCCGATATAACTCTTGCCGACCTGGAGGATAAACCCCATGCCTAAGAAAATCACCGCCTTATACCTGCGCGTCTCCACCTTCGACCAGAAAACCGGCCTGGAAAGCCAGCGCAAGGCGCTCACCGAGTACGCCGAAAATCACGGTATCGCTAATATCCAAATCTACGCCGACAAAATGACCGGCGCAACCACCAACCGGCCGCAATTTAATCAATTGCAAGAGGATATTTTTAACGGCAAGGTCGGGTGCGTCATCGTCTGGAAACTCGACCGTCTCAGTCGCAGCTTGCAGGATGGCGTTAATGTCCTGACCGATTGGATTGAGCGCGGCGTGCGGGTGGTCTCGATCACCCAACAACTCGACTTTGCCGGTAAAATGGGTAAAGTGATGTTAGGGTTATTATTCGCATTAGCGGAAATGGAGCGGGCCAATATTCGCGAAAATATATTACGCGGTCAGGCCGCCGCCCGCGCCCGGGGCAAGACCTGGGGCGGCTCCAAGAAGGGCCGCCATTACAAACTCACCCCGGAAAAACAACGCGCCATTGGGAAACTTTTAGCCGAAAATTACAGCAAGGCCGAAATCGCCCGGATTGTGGGCATTTCCCGGACGACGCTATACGCTTTTATTCAAGTATTGCGGCGTTAGTAGCCGAAAGCATAGAATGGTTATCCGTAAAAATTACGAATGACCGAAAGGGCGTAATCGTGTCAGGGTAGGGTATGGTCGTAATGATGCCGCAGGCGTGTTCCGCATATAGACGGCTGCGCAGCATTTTCGTCCGACATACGCGAACCGGCCATCCCCCAAAAAAGAACCTTCGCGGTGCGCCTGGTTACCCACAATCCCCGACCGGCCGGGCCGCCGCGGAGGTTTATTGATTCACTAAAGCGATCCCCACCGCCGTAGTCAGGTTATGCTTATCGGGATAGATGAATCGCTGAAAACGAATATTGCCACAAATACCCTTGAGTTCCCGGCGAAACCGTTTCCTTGACACCGCCTGATGGCCGTGTCGCCGGCACCACAGTCGATAGGCGCGTTGCAGGTCCAGCATCTTGACCTTTTCCTGCGCACCCAGCTTACAGCATTGCCGGACAAACGCTTGCATAGGCCTCTGGCGCTCTTGTAGCCATCGGCGCATCTTCATCGCGGCGGCGGTCTCGGTGAATGCCCCCCGGTCGAAAAGCCGCTGCAAGCCTTGTAAGGACCAGTTCAGGATGCCGGGCAATTCCTGGGGCACATCGATATCCCCTCCTTCACTATCGGGTGATAGGTGGACAAAGACAAACCGCTCGGCCAGTGAGGATAAATCATCGTCTAATTGACGCAGACTCTCTAAACGAAATACCAGGCGCACGTGTGGCCGGTCGGAAACTTGACCGGATATTGTGTCCAGGTAGTCCAGCACCCGCCGACGCGCTGCGCGGGATGCGGGCAAGTTGGTATCGTTAATCAAGGCGACGGTTTTGCCTTCCAGGCGCCGGACGCCTTTTTGGGTGCTCAGACTCGCTAAGGGAACCGTGGTGCAATGGGCATGGCCGACCAATGTATGTATCGCCGTCCCCAAGATTTCTTTATCGCCGGGAGAAGACCCGATCAGCAGTAATAGCTTTGGAAATCGGTTACGACTGGTTAAAAGCGACCCCATAAATTCCTGCAAGACGGGAACTGATTCTTGACATAGTGCTTTGATCGTCGTCTCCCACACTGGACACACAGCGTCGGGATCGTAGCTGACCGGCAGCGACCGCAAGGCGAATAAATTGCCGGTAGGGGGAATATATTCGATGTCCGTCGGGGTGACCGCCAGCAAGCCGTCTTGCAGGATGATAACCTGGCGGGGATCCGGCTGGAATAAATCCGCGTCTAACCAGAAAGGCGGCGCTTGGTCTCTTTCCGCCACGGCCACGCCCGGCAAGGACGCCAGGCACAACAGGGCGTCAATCGTGCGCCTGCGGGTGACGGCGATGCGTTCGTAGATCATGGCCTTGCGCTGCAGGCGGCGTAGCCAGAGCCGCATCTGGATAGCGCCGTAATCCCGCCGCAAGGCGTCTGTGTCGATCAGCTCGTAGCGTCCTTGCTCGAATTTCACCCATTGGCCGCGGTAATAGTAATAGCGAGCCGGGGAGAGTTCGACAAACGTTTGCGCCAGGGTTTGCGGCAACGTATCATCGACAATGGTGCGATAGTCGGGTGTTTCGGGGATCGGGGAGCTATCCGGCTCGTAAGGAGCGGCCTTGTCCAGCAGCAGGTGAATATCGCCGCCTTCATCGAGGAAATCGCCCAACGTCTTGCCATTCTCAAATTGCACGGGATAAGGCAGCCGCGCCATGAACACCTTTTCCGCGCCTGCCTGGGCTAGCGTTTTGCTCCAATCTCGGTTAAAGCGTTCACCAGTTTCATCCCGGTCGGCAATGATATAAACGGTTTTTTCCCGGATAAAACGGTCCAGGCCGCAATGCCAGAAGGCTTTTTCCTCGGTGGGACAAATCGCCGTAAACCCCCCGGAAACCGCGCGCAAACTGTCGAGAATCCCCTGGGTTACAATAATCTTCTGTGAACACCCATCGCCAGCCAATTGGCCCAGGCCGACGAGTCCCGGCTGACTGTAAGGCAGCAAGGGCAACCGGCGTAAATTAATCTCATCGCCATAGATCGGCGCATACGCCCAGGCCACCGGGCATTTCAGTTGCCTCGGCGCAGCGGTATTCCAGGCGGGGATGATCGCGCAAAGCAACCCATCCACCTCCAGCGCCTTGATATGAAAGATATCCAGGATGCCGGTATGCTTGAGCTTGTGTTTTTGACACCAGCTTCGCCGCTGATCGTCGGTAAGATCCCGGTAGCCGCGCAGGTCGGGATAATGGTATGGGGTGGTCATGACGGTATCCTAAAAAAAAGGGCGGGCCGGACATCCCTGTCCGCATGGGCCTCGTCGCCGGCCGCCCGCCCGCCTTGGTGCATGTTAAAAAAGGCGATGCCTGAGCCTAGCGGGTCCAGTCCCCGCCGCCCTCGAACGCCTCCGCCAGGTCGTCGATCGGGATGCAGATATAACCGACCATATTGGGATCGCAGTCGCAGGTCATCCAGCCGCGGTCAACGTAAGGTCTGGTGTTGTCGCATCCGGCGTAGCCAACGGCGACGAGCAGCGACAAGATCGCCGCGCGCCAGCTCCATCTCAAATTGTTGTCGTTCTTGTTCATCATGTTCAAATGCCCGTTTACGTTTCTGGTCATCGGACAGCCACCAGCGCAGTATGAGTACTGCGCCGGCGACGAGTCCGCCAAGTAGAGAGAGCCAGGTTTTCATGTAGCGCCTGCGGATTCGCTGCTGACCTTGTTGTCCCGCGCGAAGATGCCGAGTCCGAGCATCCCCAGCGCCGCCAGAATCTCCGTGAGGCTAAAGACCGTGGCCGGGTCATCATCGAACGCGCCGATGAGTTGCTTGATGATGATCGCCAAGCCTCCCAGTATCCCCAGCAGGGTTGTTCGCCAACTTGCCATAATTCAAATCCTTTCCGCCCTGCACCATGACGGTGCAGGGCTTGAAATGTGAGTGATGATTGATTCACATGTTACGGTAACGAACCGAGTCCGGAGGACCGCGAGGATAGCGTTTGAGGTTATCGGTCATGGGTATCCAACTCCGCCACCAGTTGGGCCAATACCTGGCCGTGGCACTTGAGGGGATCGTCCTTGGTCAAACCGCCCTGCGGCGCACACCAGCAGCCCAGCACTTTGCCGCGCAGGTGGGGCAGCTTGCGGTAAAGCGGCGGGGTGGAAAGAATCATCTCCCGGTATTTAGCCAATATCTGACGACGATTTCCGTGTTTACCGAGTTTGAAGGGATTGGCCCAAATGCTCTCGGGAAAGCCGCCGGAGCGCCTGCCGATATAGACGTCAAACGCCTCCTTGCGGACATGCACCACGCGAACCGGCGGCTCGAACAGGGTGCGGTCGGCGGGGTCGCCGATATGGGCCATTATCTCGCCTACGGTGCGCTGTCGTTTCTTTTTGCGTTTCATGGCGATGCTCCTGGGGGTTGCGGGTTGGTTTCCACGTCTTGGGGGCCGTGCAGGGGACAAAACGATCCCTGCCCGTCAATGTGCTTGCTGGCCTTGGCGCCGCAGACCCGGCACGGCGACCGCAAGCGGGATGTCGGGGCGGGAGGCGAACGATTACCGCCGCGGCTGCCGCCGCGCTCCTGGCAGCGGCTCAGCCAATTGCCCAAAAATCGACGGATGTTCTTCTTGCGTTTACGCGGGTTGGCCAGGAGCCATTCGCCGGCCCGGCACAGTTCGGCGTCGAGATTCACGGCCGGGTAGGCCCTGGCCCACGCCGCGCGGTCGGCGTCGGTAATCTGCAAAAATTGCCGCGTAGAAAAATCAAACTCGATTGTGCTGCTGCACGGAGCGGAAGGATTCCGTTCCGTGCATAAGTTCTCTGTAGGTGTAGTTGTAGTTGTAGCTGTAGTTGTAGTTGCCGTCCCGCCGTTTCCGTCGTCCACGTCCCGGCGATCCCCCGGCCCACGTCCCGGGTCCGTCCCGGTTTCGGGACGCGAAGGTGACGGCCCACGCCCCGGCCCCGTCCCAGATTCGGGACGCGGGCGTGGGGTTCCACGTCCCGGATGCGTCCCGGATTCGTTACGAACCCGTCCCGTGGCCGTCCCGGAGGCGTCCCGGGCATCACCCGATGCATAATCGGGAAAACGGATGTCCGCCCGGATATCGCTGCGCAGGTGTTTCTTGCAGTTGACGATATGCAATAGCTCCGGCCCCTCCGGTTCGCCGCGGTACAAAATGACCAATCCGACCTCGATCAGTTCATCTCGCCAGTGCAGCACATCTTCGGCGGTTAGCTCGCCTCGTTCAAACCGCCGGTCATAGAGCTTGCACAGCAATCGCACCGGTTGGCCGTCGAAGTTACCGTTGTCGTCACACTGGGCTAATAAACGGGTAAACAGGGTTTCCGCGTGGAAGCTGACGGCGTTGATTTTTTCGCTGCTGGGATAACTGCACAACAGCGGCGTCCAGGGTTCGCGTTTATTCTGCAAGCTGGAATGTTTTCTTAGCGATGGCAATGACGTCGTCCCCTTAGGGTAATTCGAGTTGACCGCAGCGCACGATGACCAATTGGCCATTGACGGGGATCACCTCATGCGGCCCGTACAACGCCATCCAGACCAGCGCCGAGGGCGTATTGGGGTCGTTATGGCCAAAGGTCAAAATATGCTGCATACAGGTTGGGTCACACCCCACCAGCCATAACAGCATCGCGATAATGAGCGCCCAGATCAGGCACCCCAGAAGCAGGTTCAGAATAAAGTGCGATAACGGCATGGTGCGCTCCTTCGTTAACCCAGAGAGAGATTGCGTTCGGCCGCCTGGCGGATGAGCTGATCGAGGCTCACCTGGCGGTATTTCTTCTGCCGCCCCACGGCCACTTCCTGCAAGCCTTGGGCGATCAGCCGCGCTCGCAGGCAGCCGAACTTGCGGCGGGAAATCCCCAGCCGCCGGGAGGTCTCCTTGATGTCCAGGAGCACCTCCGGGGCGGCTAAGGGCTGCGTGGGCGGTTGCGTCGGTTTCGTGGCCATGAGGTTATTTTCCTTCGCTCCAAGCCTACCACGAAAATCCATGCCCCCCGGAAACGGCCAAATTCTGCCTCGAAACACCGGTTTGGAGCTATTTTAGGTTTTGGGCCGGAGGAAAGATGAGGAGAGATGAGGAATGATGAGTAGTTGTGTTAATTTAGGCAAGGCAAAAAAGTTGAAAAAAGTGGACGGGTTTTAGGGGGAAAATCGACGTAACTGATTGTAATCAGGAGAGATAAGAAAAATTCAGGATTCCATAGTTTTTTGCCGGTAGCGCTGGAACCTGGGCCATAAATTCGCCGCATCCTCCGCCTGGCAATACCATCTTCCCCGCGCCTTGGCGACGGCGAATCCATTACGTTGCAGAGTCCGCTGGATATTATCCGACCGTTTCCCGAGAATGCCGCCGACCAGGAGGCAGGGAACCGGATCAACCAGTTGGCTTAGGTCTGTGGGCCAACGGACAGCGGCGGAGGGGACGCCGAGTATCCGGGCTAATTCCGCTTGATCGCGGGTGATCTGTATGTTAGAATGTTTTATCCGTTCAAGGAGGAAACCAATTCGCGGATGCTGGCGGTGCTGCCGATCATTTGCGCCCATAGTAAACCCCCGCGCAAGATCGAACAGGTGTGATTTCGGCCCTCCGATGGCGACAACGTTGCGAAGCGAAGAAGTTGACGATCATTGCATTAAACCTCAAAATCTGCATGATCGTTCAATCGGCCGGTGCCTGTAGGATGCACCGGCCTTTCTCTATGTATATGTCAATCGTCCGCTATTAGCGGACGTAAATCTCTCGTTAGTGGAGTCCCCGTACCATTGCAACCAATGGTCCCACGTAGAATAAAAGACGCTTCCCCGGTGATAGGTGATGATAGCGCTAAAATGGAATTTTCGTCACGATTTGAAATATTTTCGATACAGACTTAACTAAGCGGACTTTTGATAAAGTGTATCGTTAAGATAAAATAGGCAATAATCGGTTTCTCCAAATTAAAAGGGGCGATGACATCGGGCGGGAACCTCAGCTTCATCATCGCCCCTTAAATAATTGCTGTGTCAATTAATTTACTTCTTTTATGGAGGCATATAAATCCTTGGCTTTTTGAGATGTTGGATCTTCATGACAAGCTTGTTCGGCATAGCTTATTGCTAGATCGCGTTTATCCAGATGAATATACGCTTTCGCCGTGGATAAAGATATATCACTTGGATTCTCACCACAGTAATATCGTGCTGAATTATATGCTTCAATAGCCTCGGAGTATCGCCCCATTTCAGCCAGCGTTTGCCCAATGCTTAAATGAATCCGCCAGTCTGTTGATCTCACCTTACTAGCTTCTCGATAATATCCCAAGGCCTTTTCCGAATCATCCGCAAGCATCCCCAAACTCCACATGGCCTCAAATTCGTCAGGAGACTCTTTCAAGACAGAATCATATAATTGTCTTGCTTCTGATTTCCTATCCGGCATTTCCCGATATACCCGCGCAAGACACATAACATTTTGGGTTGATCGTTCGAGTTTCACGGCTTTTTGCAGATGAGGTAATGCTTTGTCCGAATCACCCATTTTCCATGTTAGAAAGCCCGTGACCAGTTCAACAAAATCTTCATTCACATTGTTTTGTGTTTGCTGAACCGCTGCTTGGAAATATTGAATCTCTCTGGTTCTAATGGTTTCACTTGCCCCATAGCATAAAGCCGCCTCGCCAGGAGGCGACTCTCGACTGGCTTCAACTTTCAGAAAATGGCCGATGCTTACATCGTTACTATCGAAAAAATGCTCTACGCCATATTTAATACGACCCTCTATTTCATCTTCCAGGTTACTACAATATCCATCGCCAGGATGTAAATTGATTGCTTTTTGGATGAGAGTGCGCGAAACGTCGATGGCTCCAGTTAAATAATTACATAATGCGGATAAGTAAGGAGTCAATTTA
>JAFGBA010000157.1 GCA_016933395.1 Sedimentisphaerales bacterium
GTCGTCTCCTGAGAAATCGTAATCGACTCCGCATATTTTTTTGCATCCATATCCGGCGTTGATCCATCCAGCGTATAGCGAATTTCGCTCCCAGGATCCGCCGCCAGTTCTATACTCGTCGTTTTATAAAACTCATCAAATTGACTAACAAAATATGGCGGCGAATAACCCTTATTCAAACTCGCAATTCTATCCGGGGCAAGCTTGATAACCTTCCGGTCGTACGTCATTAACCCATTGACTTCCGTTTCCACGTCGGTCGTCTGCGTATAGACCGCCGCAGACAATCCCTGTGGGATCAAGTGATACGTATTACGGATGACCTCGATATATTTATCTTCCAAATCCTTCTCAGTTTGATAGGTCCGGTATCCCCAGTTGCGCTCTCCCTGATTCCATAAATGTCCTTCGACGGGCAATCCCAATCCCCCGAACTCGCCCAAAACGACCGCGCGATGCGCTTCCGGCGCACCCATGCCCGGCCCGGGATATTCATGGGTATCGTGCACATCCCCAACATGCTTGTCCGTCCAGCCGCTGGCGTTATTCACCAGGCGGCTGGGATCAAGGTTCTTGGTCCAGGCGACTATCCGCTGCGTATCATACTGGCCCCAGCCTTCATTGAAAGGAACCCACATGACGATGCTCGGGTGGTTATGCAATGCGGTGATAATCCGTTTCCATTCCCGTTCCCACTGAGCATCAATTTGCTCGAGCTGTTGGGAATGGTACTGTTTGCGGTCGAGTAAACTGCTGGGCATATCCTGCCAAACGAGGATCCCCAGCTTATCACACCAATAATAAAAACGCTGCGGCTCGACTTTGACATGTTTTCGCAGCATGTTAAAGCCCCACGCCTTGGTGACCTCCACATCATAGCGCAGCGCCTCATCCGTCGGCGCGGTATATAAACCATCCGGCCACCAGCCCTGATCCAACGGGCCGAATTGAAACAACGGCTCATTATTTAAAAATAATCGCCGGCGACCGTCCGCATCCGTTCCCAGCGAGATTTTCCGCATACCAAAATAACTTTTTACCGTATCCAGCACGCGCCCCTCCCGGCTCAGCACCACCTCAAGATCATATAAATACGGATCATCGGGCGACCAAAGCCGAGGATTCTTAATAAATAAGGCGATGCGTTCTGACGGCCCGCTTTTTTCCTGTGTGACGGTTTCACCATGTTGTTTCACCGTTACGCAAATGGTTGCGCCCCCGGTGCTATCGCTTATTATGGGTTCGACGATCACCGAGGAATTATCCACATCCGGCGTAATGTTCACATTTTGAATATAAGTTTCAGATACGGTCTCCACCCAAATCGTTTGCCAGATGCCGGTGACATTCGTGTACCAGATTCCCTCCGGGTTAGCGTACTGCTTGCCCCGCGGCTGCGAGGGATCTTTCTCAAATGTCGGATCCCACGCACGAATAATAATTTCCTGTTCGCCGTTATTGTTACAGACATCCGTAATATCAACGCTGATCGGATCGTAGCCGCCTTTGTGCTTGCTGACCTCTTGGCCGTTGACCCAAATCGTGCATTCCCAGTCAACCGCCCCTAAATGCAATAGTACGCGTTGGTTTTGTGGTTTTTCCAGCGCAACGTTTTTATGATACCAAAGCGCCTGATCCGAGCGAACCGTCTTTTTCACGCCCGATAGCGCCGATTCAATCGGATACGGAACCAGAATCTCACCGTCCCATGTCCCCGGCTTCACGGCATCCTTCGCCGTCACCGCATAATCCCATAACCCGTTAATATTCATCCAGTTATTTCGAATCATCATCGGCCGTGGATATTCCGGTAGCGCATTATCCGGCCGAACCTCTTTCGCCCACCGCGTCATGATATGCCCCTCCACGGGCTGATACCCGCCCATCGCCTCGATATTGATTCCCAGGATAACCATCGCGGTAATAAGCGTAATTAACGTTGCTTCCGGTTTCATTGTATCTCCATTACGGTTAAATTCTTTTTTCAAGAATAGCATCATAGCAATTGTTCATCGATGGGCAAATACCTTTTCCTTGCAGAGATGTACGGCTGCGTGCCATAATGCTTGTTTTATATATTGCACCCCTTTCAATATAACGTAATTTATATACGGGACAGTCAACCTGTGTTATACTTCGCAGCTCAACCGGGGACGGTTGAGATGAAAAAGTGGCCTGGGCGTCCCCGCCCAGGATTCAACCATAAAAACGACACGCCACAATAATCACCGGCGATAACCTTCACGCCGCGCCTCTCCGCCCCCGGCGACAGCCGGAAGTTCGAATCGGCAATGTCATTCTGACCAGGTTATTGTCTTTTTATATTTTAATCCCTTTTCGATATGACATATAATTCTGTTATTATGCTTGGTTGATAGGCAGCCGTTCCCTATTTCTTTCTTGGTTTGCAAGAAATGGGAGGATAAAAAGCGATATCGCCTGATGCCCCAGGGCAAGTATCACGCCCACTGGTTTTTGAGCATCTCGAACTCCTCCGCCGAGAGGATAAGGTTTTTTACAATCACATTCTGCTGCGTTTGTTCTTTTTTGCCGGAATCGTCAGTGATTTCAACCGATGTTACGGTCAGAAAGTGGCTACGCTGGCAGATCGGACAATGCACCAGGTCAATTGTCGTAGAGTTCGTTTGGCCGTTTGGTTGTTTTTGCAAGGCCGTCAATGCGGAGAAATCGCGTTGCTCCAGAAGCCCTTTAAGATGATCGGGTTCCCCAATCGGTGTGAGTGGGGCAATCGTCATTTTGTCCTTGATCCACTGATTGCACGATTCGCAGAAAGGCTTCGCGCTGAGCATGCTCCCAGCCAGGAAGGTGCAAACGCCGATGATCATCATCGCCTCGACGGTCCAAATCAGATACAATAAAATACCACTCGGCGTCCAGTTGAAAATACTCCAGGCGCCTTCCGCAGCGACCATCTGTATGGCGTCAAGCATCACCTTCGGATTCAGAATCAGCACCTCCTGGTCGGACGCGGCCAGCAACCAGCTTACCCAACCGATGTATTCGGCAAGACAGCCCGCTAAAAAACCCAGGATATACCCCACCTTGGCGTTTCTAACCTTGCCGAGTCTGCCGCCCAAACCCACTGCGTAACCAACCCCGGCTCCGAATCCCAGCGTGATGACGAAGCTCACATAGATGAAGGGGATGTAAAAGATAGCGTACCCATAGATCACACCCAGCACCACTGCCGCCGACACGCCCAGCACGATCATGTTGATCAGCCCGACCACGCCGACCACACCCGACGGTTGATAGTATCGGCTCGCTTGAATCATCGTTACCTCCATAACCAAAAACATGACAGAACCAAACCCAATACGACCGACAAGGCGCGGCAAAATTTTTGAGCGTCTGCAATCAATGAAAAAGCATATTTAGGATATCTTCATATCACCTTACCCGCCCGGAGTCAATAACCAATGGCAAATAACAGGTGACATCCGCCTATTGAATATCATAGCTCAATCGTCCCCGGTTGAGATGAAAAAGTGGCTTGGGCGTTCTCGCCCAAGATTCGATAACCAAATGTGTTCCCATGCCTTGTACCTTCGTCTACCAACTTACCTCGTTAAAACTGCCCCCGGCGACAGCCGGTAGTTCGAACAAGTATGCCGTCATAACATACCATAGCCGCTTGTTTATAAATTGAATCCTTTTTCGAGATAGCGTATAATTGCCCCTTATTCCTTGACAAAGTTCTTCAAACAATATCAATGGATATAAAATGCGAATCGCCAATACCAAAATCCCCGGGCGGGAACTGCGTATGTGGCGGTGATATGAGTCAATAAGTGGTTTCCGAGCCGCCCAAAAGATTGATAAACGTTCGAGTGTGCATACGCCGGTACTGGCCGGGGGTAATGCCGATAAAACGACGAAAAATTTTGCGAAAGTAACCGACATTCATAAAACCGCATTCAAACGCTATTTCGCTGATATTTAAAGACGTGTTTAACAACATCTGCTGAGCACCGGCGACGCGTTTGTGATGAATGGCGTCCGTAATGGTCTGGCCGAACTCCTGCTTGTAAACCTGTCCCAGGTAATCAGGATTATATCCCAAAGCTTCCGCAACGATATGGGTGGTGATAGGTTCATGGGCATGAGCTACAAGATAATTTTCAATCTGTTCAGCCAATACCTGATGCTGGGATACATGTGTATGCAATTTTTCATAATCTGCAACTTCCGCCAGAATCAGGCTGACAAGCAATGTGGCCTGAAGCGGCTTTAAACGGCCCGATTTTTGGTCATCCAGGTAGCGGTGCAGCAATTCCATGATAATTTCCGGACGAGCGGGATTGCCGAGTTTAGGCAGGCGTAGCTCGAATTTGTGGTTTCCCCCTTTTTCTTTGGATTTAGGTAATCGAAAATGCAGCCAATAAAAAACAAGGTCTTTGGCGTACTCCTTGGCGCCGACATGTTGACGTTGTGGTTCGAGCAATAAGGTCTGATATTTTTTAATAGTATATACTTGATTATCCTCCATCATGGAAAGCTCACCATTGCGAACAAACAAAAGCTCCCATGTATCTATTTTTCGATCAATATGCTTACCGATACCGCGCGATACAAACAATCCTGCGATATCGGCGGTTGTATTGATAAGTTGATGTTTATCCAAAAGCAGATAATTCATAATAATCCACTTTATTCACAACAGCATCTAGGAATTGTGTCGCATTTATAAACTAATGTTTCCTATCGTTTTCTAAAATATAGCAATAATATAGCATAGAGCTACAATACCGTCAATATATTCGTTTTTTATTAAACAGGCATTTTTAAGGTTATAGCCAAGGAATTGTTACTATTCATCCAAAAATTCTTCCTTGTTGGGATGAATTTCTTATACTAACGTTATAAACATACATTCCCTTTAGTTAATAAGGAGTTTTTGACGTAATGGTTTTCAAAAGATATTTTAAAGCAGCAGCGTTATTTGGGAGTATATGCATGGTGCTGATATGTCAGATGATGGCGACAAATATTTCCGATGCGTCGACCACGGATAAAAAAGCAACATCAACGCCAAAGGTGCATATGGATGGGGAATTGGGCACGCGTTATACGGCGGCGATGGCTAATATATTGATTCGCCCGGATCGCTACAGCAAAGACACGTTTCGTTCCACCGCCACGGGTGCACCGGGAGCGTTGTGGTGGGATTGGCCCGGCGATCAATTGGGGCGCTGGCTTTCCCTGGTCCATATAGCCAATAAAAATGGTTGGTCCACAGCTAATGATTTGTGCGCCATGGCGACGGATATCGCCTTACCCTTGCAAAACGAAAAGGGTTATTTCGGTCCCGATGCTTCTTATGACCAGAAAGATGCTCGTCTTGTCTCCGGCAACGCTTTCGCGCTGCGGGGCTTGATGGACGCCTATGAAGACACCGGCCAGGAACGTTTCCTTTTGGCCGCCCGACGGATGCGGGATTACTTCGAGGCGCTGTTCCCACATTGGAGCGACAATGGCGACGGCTACGTGCATGAATTTTACGGCCACTGTCTCGACGGTCTGGTCAAACTGTATCGCCTCGACGGTGACGAAAAGGCTTACGATTTGGCCCAGCGCATCGCCCGCCGCCTCGGCCGTACGCATCATACGCATCATAGTCTGTCGATGTACCGCGGGGCGTTGGATTTGTATGCTCTGACGCGCGATAGCTGGATTATGGCCGGCATTCAGGATTATCTCGATTGGTGCCGCGAGGTGCGGCTGGTGACCGGCGGATTGCCCGAAAGCATGCCCAAATCTCCACAGGACGAGGGTTGCGCCGAGGCCGATTACGTTGTGCTGAATCTGAAGATGTTCCAGGTTACCGGAGATATGCAGTATCTCGATGACGCCGAACATGTGTTGGTGAACCATTTTCTCTATAACCAGTTTTACACCGGCGGCTTCGGTCACCGCAAATACACTCCCGACATCATCGGCGGCAAGCTCTGGCAGGGCTGGGAAGGTAAATTCGGCAGCGAAAACCCCGGCTGCTGTTCCTTTTGGGGTGCGTGGGCTTTGGGCCAGGTGGGCCAATACCTGATCACGCCCGCTACGGATGGCTACAATGTCAACCTCTATGGGCAGGCGGACATCGACTTCATCGGCAAGGATGTGCGGTTCACCATGGACAGTGACTTTCCCCGTTGCCGTCGTGCGAGTCTAAAAATCGTCTGCCCTCAACCGGCCACCTTTGCCTTGCGGCTACGGATTCCTGATGGGGCTGATGAAATAAAAGTGGCCGTTAATGACGAGGTTTTCGATGGCGAACGTGACGGCCGGCGCTTGATCATTAAGCGCGAATGGAAAGCTGACGATAAGGTCACGATTGAGTTGGGCGGCGGGTTGCATCTGGTTTCGCCCGGTTCCAAAACAAAAGGGCAAAAGGCTCTGTTCGACGGCCCTTTGTGTCTGGCGTTGAGTAGTGCTGATGCTGATGTAGCCACGGAATGGTCGCTGGCGGTCAAGGATGGTAAGCCAATTCGCAACGACGCCGGTGAGTTTCAGTTGACCGACGGCGAAACCATCGAATGGCACAAACTCACTCCCATCGCCCATGACTGGATGTCCTCGGACGTGAAAGAACCCAATCGGTTGCGCATTCTTTTCAAGATCAAAGAGATGTAATCGTAACGACATTGTATTTTAAAACCTTTCAACGGATGGATTAATATCATGGTTATTATTGAATCATATCCTTTGGCGATTTTCTTGACGTTTATTGTCATGCTGGCCTGGGGGTCGTGGGCGAACACTCTGAAGCTTTGCCCTCCGCAATGGCGATTCCAGTTGCTCTATTGGGATTATGCCGTGGGGGTATTGCTGTTCGCCCTGATTATGGCGCTGACAATGGGCAGCATGGGCGATCAAGGGCGCAGTTTCTTTGACGATGTCAAACAGGCTCAGCCCATGGTGTTGCTGCTGGCATTGTTGGGAGGATTGGTCTTTAATTGTTATAACATCCTGCTGGTCAGCGGCCTGGACATCGCCGGGATGGCGGTGGCGTTTCCCATCGGCGTCGGTCTGGCGCTGGTTGTGGGCGTCATCACTAATTACATCGCCGAACCGAAGGGGCATCCGGCTTATATTTTTGGCGGACTGGCGTGCATTGCTCTGGCGATTATTTTTGACGCGGTGGCGTATAGCCGGATTCCTTCCCAAGGTACGCGAAATACGAAGAAGGGAATCCTGGTGTCACTGGCGTCGGGCGTGTTCGGCGGACTTTTTTATTACCTCGTGGCGGCGAGCATGGCCGGTACGAATGAAGCCGGTGTCCTGGAAGCGGGCAAACTTGGCCCTTATGCCGCCGTGGTTTTCTTCGCTTTGGGACTGGTCCTGTCCAATTTCGTGCTGAATGTTATTGTAATGAAAAGGCCCTTCGCCGGCGAGCCGGTTCCGTTAGGTGATTATTTCCGCAAAGGCACCCCCAAATTGCACGCTATTGGCATTTTGGGAGGAATGATCTGGTGCGTGGGAATGTCGTTTAGCATCCTGGCGGGGAAAACCGCCGGACAAGCTATTGCTTATGGCCTGGGCCAGGCCTGCACCATGGTGGCGGCGATATGGGGCATTTTCATCTGGCGTGAATTTCGTCAAGCCCGCCCCGGAACCACCAGATTTCTTGCATTGATGTTTGTTTTCTATCTTTTAGGTATTTATCTGCTGAGCACGGCGGGGGCACACTGAAAGAAAATTTTTGCAAAACACGGTTTGTAGAAGGGAGCGTTAAGGATATGGCGCCATTGACATTTGGAGTAATCGTTGGAAATCGCGGTTTTTTCCCCGACAACCTGGTGCAGGAAGGACGGCGACAACTATTGGACGTTTTACATAACGCCGGATTTGGCTGCGTCGCCCTGACGCCGGAAGACACCAAATTCGGCGCGGTGGAAAC
>JAFGBA010000018.1 GCA_016933395.1 Sedimentisphaerales bacterium
AGCCGGTTCCGCAAAAGGCGCTGCTCAATTTCAAGAGTTTCATCGGCATGTATGCCGGGGAACACTGTGCCGGCACGGAACTGATGATCGGCCCGTTGTTTGTCGCGGCGGGCGTCAGTGCGTTCGATGTGGTGGTGGGCTTGATCGTTGGCAACGCCCTGGCGGTGTTAAGCTGGATGTTTTTGTGTGCTCCCATCGCCGTGCGAACCCGGTTGACCTTGTATTACCAACTGGAAAAAATCTGCGGCCGAAAGCTGGTGGTCCTCTACAATCTGGCCAACGGCGTATTATTCTGTTTTCTGGCCGGTTCGATGATTACCGTATCGGCTACGGCCGTGGGCGTGAAATTCGACATGAACATGCCCGCCTTAGATGACTTTTATCCCACCGGAGCAAGTTGGATTATTACGGTTTTCGTCGTGGGCGGCATTATTTCCATCGTGGCGGCGTTGGGATATCGGGCCGTGGCGTGGTTTGCCAACATTGCCGCCCCGTGGATGGTGCTCGTATTTCTGGCGTTTGGCCTGATCGGCTTGCGACAATTTCTTGACGCTACGAATACTACCATCAATAATTTGGGTGATGTGTGGAGTCTGGCGCAAACACACATATGGAAAGGCGGTGATCCGCTGCCGGGCCAGGTTAAATTTACCTTTTGGCATGTCACCTTTTTCGCGTGGTTTTGCAATATCGCCATGCATATCGGCATGGCTGACCTCTCGGTCTTTCGCTACGCTCGCAAATCCTGGTATGCCGTGGCAAGTGCGGCGGGCATGTATGTCGGCCATTTTATGGCCTGGCTGTGTGCTTCAGTCCTATACGCCTATCAATTGCACCTAAATCCCGAAGATACCAAAGTTCTTCCCGGCCCCATGGCTTTTAAAGCCGCCGGTATTGTCGGGCTATTATGTGTTATCATTGCCGGCTGGACCACGGCCAATCCCACTATTTATCGCGCCGGGCTGGCGTTCCAGGCGATTATGCCGAAAAAATCGCGTTTTACGATTACGATTTTGGCCGGCGCCATCGCCACCCTGGCGGGCATGTTCCCGGCCATTGCCATGAAACTGCTGGATTTTGTCTCCCTGTACGGCATGGTGCTGATGCCGATGGGTGCGGTGATTTTCATTGACTATTGGTTAATCCGCAAATTCGGCCTGCAAAGCAACTACGCGGAATTGAGTCGCAAAATGTTTAACTGGGCTGCCGGACTGGCATGGATTTTGACGGTAGGGATTTGCCTGCTGCTGGTGTTTAAATTCGACGTGCAAATTTACTTTGTATCACTGCCCGGCTGGTTCACGGCGGGACTTTTATATATCGTAATAAGTTTCATTTATCAAAAAAAGATTCGCCCGACAACTTGACCTTAAGCTCTGCGCGAGGAGTAAATCATGCTGCTTCGATATGTGCTAATCATCGTTCTTTGGCTAAGCCTTGCTGCTTTAATTCTAGCGCCTATACTTTTCCTGCTGGGAAATCGCTTTACCCTGGATGAAGTCAAAACAACTCTATTGATAGCCACTATTGTCTGGTTTAGCTCAGTTATTATTAAAGCCAAAATCGAAAAACATAAATCTTGGTAATAAAGGGGAATTCTCATGGCGAAGTTTGCCGGTGATCAGAAAGTGGGCATGTCAATACTGGGACCACTGGAGTTGAAGTTCGTCGAAAAGACGATTCACCTGGTTCCTTCCTGGCTGCAAACATATCATCTGACCATGATGACGCTGCTGTGGTCGGCGGGCGTAGTGGTTTTCGGCCGGCTGGCACGGGAGAATCTCGCCTGGACGTTCGGCATGTCGGCCATGCTGGTGATGCAATACATTACCGATCTTTTTGACGGAAAAATCGGCAAGCTACGTAACACCGGCCTCATCAAGTGGGGCTACTTCATGGACCATTTCCTCGACTATATTTTCTCCTGCTCCCTGGTCATTGCCTATTACCTGATGGCCCCGCCGGGAATGACCTATTACTTCCTTGCCCTATTGGTGTGTTCAGGGGCATTTCTGGTGAATTCGTTCCTGTCGTTTGCGGCTACGAACAACTTCCGCATCGCCTACTATGGCATCGGTCCGACGGAGGTGCGACTGGGATATATCATTATCAACACCATCATTTTCATCTGGAAAACAGGAATTTATCATTTCTGGGTGCCGGTGCTGCTGGTAGCCAATGTTCTGGCCCTGTGCTTTATGATCTGGAAGACCCACCGGATTCTCTGGGACCTGGACATGCAGGCCAAAGCGGCCGCCAATCCATCATAAAACCTCCTCCCTAAAAACAAAGCATGTCCACCACATGTGCGGACATGCTTATTTACGCAATCAAAATGCGTGTTCTATTTAACTCGACCTGAACGGTTTAGCGTTTCCGCCGCACCAGGGTCAGGCCGCCCAGCGCCAACAACGCCAGAGTCGCCGGTTCCGGGATAATAAGCAGCGGAGTCGGCATAGAAGCACCGCCTATCCAGCCGCCCATCGGAGCTATTTCTTCAGTTGTCAATGCACGACCCCAAGTGGCTACCGTGCCAACAAGTCCCCACTGGTCTTCCCAGTCGTTATCAGCGAAAAGATAGAAGTAGGGATTGAGAGAAAATCTGCCATCAATACCCTGACCCGGGGCATCAAGAAACAGAACGCCGTCAACGTAGACTCTGAAGAAATTGGCATTGTCAACAGACAATACAATTCTATGCCAAGTGGAGGCGTCATAGGTTAAAGTTGAATAACCTGTTACACCAACACCAATATGACCGGCGCCATCCGTCCACAGATCGCCATCGTTGGCATGTGCGGTTCCCGCAGTCTGGTATAAACTGTTCCAAGTAGTAAGACCGCTGGTTTGTACATAGTCCATGGCAATCGTGTATTCATTAACATAGCTGCCGCCGCCATTGGGTGCTATGCCGTGATAGCAGGTCAGTTCATTATTACTACGTATCTGAGCAACACCATTGTTGCTATAAGCGTCAGGAGCTATACCGTCAATTCCTATCTGCGTCCATGGTCCTGTAAACCATATACCATTGTCAGAACTAGTATCTCCGTTGTCAGGATTGCTGTTTACTAAATCTGTACCTACTGTCGCCGCCATAGTGGCGTACTGAAAACCACTCGCTACGAAATAATCCTGAAATCGCCACAAACCGGTGTAACCGGCGGGGACATTTGGCGTGGCGGAGGCGACTCCCGCCACCATTAACAAAAGCAACACAACATTTACCTTCCTTTTCATACTTTTCTCCTTAAAAAGAAAATATTTACAACTTCCCAGGCCGAACAGTAAGCCTGGTCACACACGTCATTCATTATCAAGGCAGTTCCAAAAGCCAATACCGGGCGAGCACCGCCAGATCGCCGACATCGACGATCTCCGCCGCCCGGTCGGCCAGATCGCAATCCGAATTCCATCCTGTATCCTGCGGCGTTAACAGCCAGCTATTTGCCAGGGTGGAAAAATCACCCATATCAATAACCTGGTCGTAATTAAAGTCGGCCTGCGCGATCGTGAAGGAATCAATCACGCCATAATAACTGCCGCTGGAATTATAACCATGTTGGGTCAAAACCAGTTCCGTATCGTTGATATCAACCGTCGTGTAGCCATGAACACAGCCGCCGATAAAGGGACCGATGTCATGCGCGCCGCCGACGGTCATGTGAGGCCAATCCGCCACGACGGGTTCGTACGTGTCAAGATAGCTGCAGCAACCGGTGATAACATAATAAACGCCGTCCAGAAAACCGCGTTCGTATTCATGGACATGCCCGCTGAAACAAATGTGCACACGGTAGTCATTCATCAACGGCGCCAGATACGTCCTCATCAGCGAACTGCCGTCTATCCAGCGTTCCGAATACGGCGGCACATGAATGAGTAAGAACCTCCAGGCGGCGTGCTGAGCCGCATCCGAAGCCAAATCTTCCTGAATCCATTCCAACGGCAGGGAACTAATGGAACCATCATACGGCAACGTGCCGTCGTTAAGCTGTGAATAATCTATACAGGTAAAATGAGCATTGCCATAATTGAAGGAACAACTATACATGCCGCTGTTTTGCAAAGCTTTGTGCACAAAACTTGTCAACGGCTCATCGTGATTGCCAAATGCCGTGTAGAACGGTTTCTGATGGCCAAAAATATCGCATAAATACTTGCGGAACGGATTGGTGAAATAACTATAGGTATAATCCTGAACGATATCACCGACGGTTACCCCGAAATCAACTTCGGCGGCCATATCCGTAAATATGGCGTAGCTGACCGCCGGATTGGCGGTTTCCTGCTGGCTGTCGCCCCAAACCCCAAAACGAAACGGCGTCGACTCCAACGGCGCGGTTTGAAATACATTATCCACATCCGGCGTCGCGCCATTGTAGCGACGGTAATGATATGCTGTTTGTGGATCAAGCCCGGTGAGTCTGACCTTGCAAATATAAACGCCGGACCCGGCATTAATACACAATCCATTGGTTAGATAACCATAAGCTTCCGTCGGTCCCCACTCCACCCAGGGATTAACCAAACGGTCGCTTTCCCAGGCGATGGTGATGGCGGACTGGCTGACATTTTGCAAATATGGCTCAGACTTATAGATCGCTGTGATCGCTCCGGTAATGATAACATCCAGCGGCGTTGACCAGTCGCCAACGGCGCCATTTTCATCCCTCGCCCGAGCACGTATCCTGTAATTACCATCCAGCGGAAAAGAATGCTGAACAACGTAATTTGTCCCCGAGGATAAATATTCCGACCAGTTAGAGTTTTCGTGGCCCCAGTCAATCTGATAACTGACGGTATCGCCATCCCCATCCGTCGTGGAAAAGGTATATGTCAGAGAAGAACCGGTTGAGCCGGAACCTGGTCCGGCTACAACCGGCGCGTCGGGGTCCGTATTTCCGGTTGGGGAAAATCTGAATTCCCAGAAGAGGTCATCAAAATAAGCATGGCCTTCCCCGGCGACGGTGCGTTCCGCCAGAAGTCGATATTTCGCCGATCTGGTCCCCGCCGGAAGAACCAAACCGTTGGCGTCCGGAAGCGTCTGGAACGTCCAATCTTCTCCTTCCGCTCCCGTTATCCAACCGCTGTCTGAAGTGGCAATGACAACCTCAGAGGCATTGCGATATTCTATGATGATTCGTCCCTGCCCGTTACCACCATAACTTCCTATGCTTCCCCCGCCCATAGCCACAACCTCACCGGCGTCAATCGAAGACGCCAAGGCCGAAAGATTGATAATTTGACTCATTTGTGCCTGATTCGCCATTCCCGGCGCAAAGTAATATGTACCGGTATGGGGAAAATGCCAGTCCGTCCTGTCGGTGGCCTGCCAGTCATATCCTTGTTCAATGGTCCAGTCGGATAAGTCATCATCCGCTGAATAATTCGTAAGCAGGTTATATCCGGCCTGATTTACGATTGAAAGCTCGATGGGCGTCGTCGGGCCGGCCAACTCACTTACCTGTGTGGCGGATAAAGCCTGTTCCCAGGTGGCCAGATTGGTGCAATGGATAGGATAATCTTCGCTACTATCATCCGCGAAAAAAAGGATCTCCGGATCCAGGGAAAAACGTCCGTCAATGACCTGAGGAATACCATCCAGCCATATCTGGCCGTTTACATATATTCGATAAAAGCTGCCGTTGCTAACGGAGATAACGATACGATACCAGGTTTCACTATTCACGGTATTTGAACTATAACCCGTTGCGCCTACACCGATTGTTCCGCCGGGAGCGATAAAACAGTCCCCATCGTTATTGTTGGCGGTATTGGTCTGATACAAGGTCATCCAGTGTCCCAGACTCGCTGACGGCACTTTGATATCCATCAACACGGTCCAGTTATTGACATAAACACCCCCTCCGTTTGGGGCGATACCATGGGGACATATATAATAACCCACCAATGGATCCTCTACCGCACCATCCTCTGCATCAATACCGGCAACGATATTATGAGAACCCACCTCCATAAGATCTAAACCGACGGTCCCTTGGTTGAGGTGATCGGGATCATCAAACTGCCACAGGCCGACCGGCGGTGGATAGCCTGCTCCCGCCAGCCCTGTAAAAGCAGCCAAAAGACAAAAAACGCGCCTTTTTAACAATTCCTTCTCCTTTATTCCACGTATCCTGTCGTATTTCTACGAACATTTATACGCAGAACGCTATAGTCAATATTATTTGAAAAGCAATATAATGTCAATGATATTTATTGTCTTTTTCGCAAGGGGTGTAAAAAACTATACTTCCAAAATAAATAAACGTTATTTCTTTTATAATAACCTTTTACAACGATATTGACATCTGTTGTTTTATAAATCTTCACGTTTTTGGACCTTGGTAAATCAAAATAAGCTTAGGCATAATTCCACCATACGGATAGCAATATATATGCAATATATGATGATTATTAGGTTGATTATTGCCATGCCGTTGCTATATTTTCCTAAAAAGTCCTTGTTTAGAGGTCGATTATTGCATATATTAAAAGAAGATAGGTATTTTAAAAAAGGCAATACATGGGCAAGTTGACCGAAAATATTGTACTCGAGAAAAGTCGTAGTAAAAAACTACCTTTATATCAGCAAATCAGGGAACAACTTCAAAAAAAGATTATTTCCAACGATTTTAAAGAAGGCGAAACGTTACCCTCCATTTCTTATTTGGCGAAAAAATGGAATGTCACCTATAGAACCATAAAGGCCGCCTATAAACTTCTTGAGGAGGACGGCCTGATTGATACAGAAACACGTAAACAGGTCAGAGTTATTCCCCGGCATGTTAATGCAGCAGATAGCCAAATAAAAAAACATTCGTTTGTTTATATAACCTGTCACCATGATGATGCGTATTATTCAATTGCATATGATGGTGTTCGCCGATTTTTCATTGAAAATAATCTGGAACTGGTCCTTATCGACGTTGGCGCATCTCGAAAACGATTTATTGAAGCGGTTTCCAATCCGGGTGAAGACATCACGGGTCTGCTGGTCCTTCCCTTTGAGACGCCGGGATATGAAGATGCGGTCAGAAAAACCATTGCCGCCGGCAGAAAAGTGGTTTTTTTCGACCGGCATTTGCCGCATCTGGAGGCCAGTTCAGTGGAGGCGGATCATTACTCCGTCGCTTATCAAGCAACCACCCATTTGCTGGCATTACATAATATGCCGGTATATTACCTGGCCTTTGTCAGCCAGCCCAGCGGCGCCAGAGATTGGTTCAAGGGATGGGGCAATGCCATGGGATCGCATGGGTACACAAACCTGAAACCTTATATTTTCGATTTCCCCGTCGCGGAAGAAAAACTCGCGAATACCATGGATATCGGCCTGGAATACAGCATTAAAGCAGCCCTGGATCTATTCAACACCCGTAAAGAAAAAACCTATTGTATTTTTTCCGGTAATGATTTCATTGCCCGTGGTGTTTACATCGCCGCACAGCAACGAGGTCTGCAAATAGGCAAGGATGTTTTTATCGTCGGTAGTGGTAATTTGCCTTTCGCCGAAAAAATGCCGGTTCCCTTAAGTAGCGTGCAAACTCTGCCTACTACGCAGGATCTTGGATATCAAGCGGCCAAACTCCTTTTTGAGCACATCACCGGAGTTGTTAAACATCCGGTACGGCGGTTGCTTCCCGTGGAATTAATTGTTCGGGAAAGCAGCTCTGGAAAACAACAACGAACGCGATAAGCTTGAAAAACTCTTTCTATAGCCTTCATGAATATATAATCCAGGGGTAAAGACAGGCCTGCTCATATCTATAATCCATTCCTGAGGAAAAGCAAATTTGTAACTCACTTAATAAAAGAGAGTTATAAAATAAGTTATTCCGTTTGGGCTATCATCTCCTGTAATATCAGATAGAAAGGTGGAAAAGGATTTGACATTCCTTTTGTAACGATGTTAAATACAAGAGGTTATGGAAAAAGGGCCTGTAGCTCAGCGGTAGAGCAGGGGACTCATAATCCCTTGGTCGCGGGTTCGAATCCCCCCGGGCCCAGTAGGTAATGTTCTGGCTGTTAAACAGTTATGATTTTTTAGCTTTTTTTCTTAATAATACACAACATAAATTAATAGTTTTTTTCAAAGCTTCCGCTACACCATGAGGGGGTATATATCAGAATTATAAATGACAGAAAAATTTTTATATAAATGCAATATCATCATAGTTATTTTCTGAATATCCCGTTACCCTGGATCATACTAACCTGGGTATCTTTTATAACATATTTATTTATTGTAACTTATTTAATTAATAGTATAAAACTCTTTTACGGTCAAAAGGAGTAATCAAATGGATACCGTCTTAGTAAAACCGCCGGGGAGTATTAGCAAGAATTTTATTCCCAACGAGTACCTCCCCCCCGACAAAGATGAATATTACCTTCGTAATATTCAAACAACTCGTCCTCTTCATCAGTGGCGGCGATTGCGAGTAGATGAGTTGGAGCGACTCGTTAAAAATAACAACACCTCCGATAATTGGGAAGATATCCTTGTTACCGATGAGTTTGATCCGGGACGCATCAAGAATACTGAATTCTATGGTTTGGTGCGCATCGGTCGTCTGCGAAATGTAATTCTTGAGCATCATGATTTACAAATTCCCTCGGGCATCACTAACAGTATGATTATTTCCTCCGACATCGGCGACGATGTGGCTATCCATGATGTGCGCTACCTCGCTCACTATATTATTGGCAATCAGTGTATTTTGGCGAATATCGACGAAATGCATACCACTAATCATGCCAAATTCGGCAACGGTATTTTGAAGGAAGGCGAATCGGAAAATGTTCGTTTGTGGCTTGATCTTATGAATGAAACCGGATGTCGAAAAGTGCTGCCGTTTGACGAGATGATAACGGCCGATGCTTATATCTGGGCGAAATACAGAGACGATAAGCTTTTGCAAGAAAAACTCAAGGAAATCACACAGAATAAATTTGATTCGCACCGTGGTTATTATGGAACCATTGGCGATCAATGCGTCATCAAGAATTCCCGTATTCTTAAGGACGTCAAGGCGGGCCCGCACTGTTATATTAAAGGGGCTAACAAACTTAAAAACCTGACTATAAACTCTTCCCGGGAAGAACCCTCTCAAATCGGCGAAGGCGTCGAACTGGTCAACGGCATTATCGGCTTTGGTTGCCATATCTTCTACGGCTGCAAAGCGGTACGTTTTATTTTAGGCAATAATTCGAATTTAAAGTACGGCGCCAGGTTAATCAATTCTTTTCTCGGTGGCAATTCGACCATCTCCTGCTGTGAAGTGCTCAACAATCTGATTTTCCCAGCGCATGAACAACATCATAATAACTCTTTTCTCATCGCATCGGTGGTTTTCGGCCAAAGCAATATGGCCGCCGGCGTAACCATCGGCTCCAATCATAACAGCCGGTCCAACGACAATGAAGTTCAAGCCGGTCGCGGCTTCTGGCCCGGTTTGTGCACCAGCATTAAACATTCCTGTCGATTCGCATCCTTTATGCTGCTCGCTAAAGGAGATTATCCAGCGGAACTCGATATCCCCCTACCGTTCTCCCTGCTAAATAACAACGTGGCAAAAGATCAGTTGGAAGTCATGCCCGCGTTTTGGTGGCTTTATAATATGTATGCTTTGGCGCGTAATTCATGGAAATTTCAGACTCGTGATAAACGTATAAAAAAAGTTCAGAATATTGAGTTCGATTCCCTAGCCCCTGACACCGTAGAAGAGATTATTCGTGGCCGACGCTTGATGGAAATCTGGACGGCTAAAGCGAATTTGCTCAAAGCGAACGAAGCAACAAATATCAAATCTGAAGAGGAACTGGCGCAGATCGGTCGCAGGTTGTTAACGAATTCGCAAGAACAGATACGTAACCTGGAGGTCCTGGGTGAAAATATGGAAAAGTCAACCAGGAAAGTTGTTATTATAAAAGTCCAAGAAGGTTATAAAGCATATGAAGACATGCTTCATTATTATACTATTAAAAATTTAATAGCTTTTTTGGAGACAAACCCTCAAGCAGATTTTGCTTCAATGAATCATATTCTTATAGGTGCGCGTCAGCAAAACTGGATCAACCTGGGAGGGCAAATCGTTCCTGCGAAAGACGTTGATCAGATTAGAATGGATATTCGCTCGGGGCAACTTGCTTCATGGGAAGATATTCATCAACGATATGATCAACTGTGGCAAGCTTATCCTTTGGAGAAACAAAAACATGCGTTCGCCACACTTTGCGAAATTTATGGTGTAAGCGAGTTTACCAAAGAAAATTGGCTTGACGCCTTGAATAAAGCAATAGTTTTACAAGAATACATTCGAGATCAGGTTTATCTCTCGAGAAAAAAAGACTATGACAATCCCTTCCGACAGGCCACCTATCGAAACCTGGACGAAATGATCGCCGCCATCGGAACTATAGATGAGAATAGTTTTGTCCAGCAAATACGTGTTGAAACAGAAGATTTTAAGAAAGTCGTTGCTGAGATTATCCAGCGAGGTTAAAATTATATAATAATTATATGAATAAAGGAGAATTCATGAATCGACAGGACCAAAAATATGCTAAATATGCCCTTGTTCAGGAGATGATGGACACTACTGACATCGTGAAATCCTTTGATCCAAAGCAAACCAGAAAAGTGGCCTGTCAGATTGAATCTGTGGGAAGGCTCTTACTCACCGGCGAAGGATCAAGCAGGATTTTTCCCGCTAAAAACGCTATCCGCAAGGCGCTGACCTGGGGACTTAAAGTGGGTATATTCACTGATGGTTCTCGTCAAAGCGCCCTGTATGATCTCGCCAGGTTTGCTGTTTTTTGCGCCTCGAATTCCGGTCGCACCAAGGAAGTCATATTACTGGCTAAAAAGCTGGCCGAAATGGGAAATGATCATTGCTACGGCCTCAGTGCCAATAAAGGCACTCTCCTGGAAGAAGCCTGCAAAGAAACTTTCGTTCTCACTTGCGGCTGGGAGCAGGCGGTTGCGGCAACAAAAAGCGTTATCGAACAGGCTTTGTTCTATGAATCTATTATGCGTCATATCGCCGGTTCGATTGATCAATTAACTTGCCCAAAACTGGCTGAAAAGGTGGAGACGGCTTTAACGATGCCGATAGATACTGATATTATTAAAACCGCGGCTCAGGCGCCGACCATCTATTTCGCAGGATACAACGATGGTGTAGCGGAGGAATTGACACTCAAAACCAACGAGATAACTCGCAAAAAATCGGATTTTCTTGAAGGCACATACGCTGTTCATGGTATCGAAGAAGTTATGGATCCCAATGATATTGTTTTTGTGGTAGATCCTATCGCCGCCGAAGAGGATAAATTCCAGGAAGTGCTCGTTAAGGGTGTTGGACTAAAGGTGGTGGCGATTGCCGCCCGCGACACGCGTTTTCCCACCATTCGCGTGCCGGTAGCCGGTGACCTAAATCCCTATATTTACCTGAGTGCCGGATGGAACCTGCTGGTTGAAATCGGTCTGGCCCTGGGTATTAACCTCGACAAGCCCGAGCGCGCACGCAAAGTAGGCAATGAACTTATCGAGTAATCGCTTCAGCTAACCAGATTAGTCTCAAAAGATTTTTAAGTGCTTTTAAGACTAACTTAAGGAAAATGTATGATTGTCGTAATGAATCCAGGGGCGAGCGAAGAGCAGCTTCAGCACGTCGTCAAGATGGTCGAGGAGATGGGGCTAACGAGTCATATCATCCGTGGGACCAACCGCACCGTCGTTGCGGCCGTGGGTGATAAACGCATGGTCGATAAGGGAGCCATCGAGAATGCCCCCGGCGTGGAGAAGATCGTGCCGATATTGGCTCCCTTCAAGGTGGCCAGCCGAGAGGTCAAACCTGAACCGACTATTGTGGAGATCGGCCCTGCCAAGACTCCCATTGGCGGGACCAGCCCCATTGGTGTTATCGCCGGACCATGTAGCATAGAGGATCGCAGCCAATTGCTGGATCTGGCTGAACAGATCAAAGCCTCTGGAGCCATCGCATTGCGAGGAGGAGCCTTCAAACCTCGCACAAGTCCCTACAGCTTCCAGGGACTTGCCGAGGAGGGCCTGGAGTACCTTGCCGAAGCACGAGAGCGAACCGGCTTGGCGGTAGTGACAGAAGTACTGACTGTTACCCATGTCGAGATGGTTGCCCAATATGCCGATGTGTTGCAAATTGGGGCGAGGAATATGCAGAATTTCTTTCTACTGCGGGCCGTGGGCGAGCAGCCCAAACCTGTCCTCCTGAAACGTGGTATGAGCGCAGGAATGGATGAGTTCCTACTGGCGGCCGAATATATCATCAGCGCCGGCAACAAAAATGTCATCCTTTGTGAACGCGGCATTCGCACGTTCGAGGAATATGTGCGCAACACGTTGGCCTTGACGATTATTCCGGCCATCAAACGAGTAAGCCACCTGCCCATCATTGCCGACCCGACGCATGGCACAGGGCATCAGTGGCTGGTAGAACCGATGAGTATGGCCGCTGTTGCCGCCGGGGCCGATGGGCTGATTATCGAGGTGCATCCCGATCCCGAACATGCAATGACCGACGCGGCTCAGCAGATCAATCCCCAGGCGTTCACGCAACTCATGCAACGCACTACCAGAATTGCTCAGGCGGTTGATCGTTCCATGGCGTTTTTAAAAACTATTTCTTAGTATATTCAACTTCAATAGATATAAGAGAGAATAACAGGCTTAAAACCTATAGGAGCCGGAAACAACGACAGCCGGCGCCGGTGAGCGGTAGTCGCCGACGGCGTTGGCCATGGTGTAATTGTGTTTGTTGAGTCGGTGGTCGAACCAACCGAGGACGTTATACAGTCCTAAGCGCAGGTCCAGGTTTTCGACCGGATGCCAAGTGGCGCCAAGATTGAAAAAGAAACTGGGATCAAACGGCCTGGAATTGCCGGGATTATAGGTCACCCAGTACGCTTGATTATAGTATTGGGCCATGTCTTCGCCGCCGGGCAACCCCCAGTAAATCCGCAGCGAACCGTCCAGATCGAACTGGTTGGTCAATTGATGCCGGGCGGTGATTTTGGTGACGTGATTGTTCCAGGCGGCCAGGTCATTGCCGTAGCCATAGGGTTCAGCGGTAAGCACGGTGCTGATATTGCCTTCGGCCAGCCTCATGTTAATCAGCTTGGTCCAGCCGTGTGAGACCGCCAGTTTTGTTTTTTCCGTTTGATACGCCGCTTCCAGTTCCGCGCCGACGGTCCTGGTGTTTCCCAAGAGCAAGGGCGCGAAGCGGAAGATGTCGAACCCGGTAATGTTGTGATCGTGATAATAAGCTGAACCGCTCATCAGAAAATAGGGATCAAACTGATGCTCATAGCGCAGTTCATAGGCCCGCAGCCGTTCCGTTTCGGTATTGTCACCAGTAGTGTCGTAGTTGATTTTCATTTCGGTGGCCAGGTTGGTCCGGGCGGCCTGCGACCACATGAATTTCAGAGTGTCCTTGTCGTTGGGCGTATGGACGAGGGTGAAGCGGGGGGAATACATCGGCTGGGTGAACGTGTGCCAGTCGATTCGGCCGCCGAAGAAGCTGGTCCACTGTTCGTTGACATTCCATTGCCATTCGGTCAGAACGGACCGGGTGTCGGTGTTCCAGCGAGGCAGGGGCGTTAGGGCCATCGAGTCCGGGTAAGTGGGCGGTTGGTGGGGCCAGCCGGGGCACCGTAGCCCGAACTCCTCGTGCGACCATTCGCCGCCCACGGCGAATGAATGATCCGGGTGCGGATTCCAGATAGCCAGCAGTTTGCCGTAGTATTCATCTTCGCGATAGCCCTGACCCTGGGGAGAAAACATCGTCAACGCCGAGGCCAGCATGTCATAACTGAAGGCGTACTGGATGCTCAATTCCGAATTCAGTTCGTGTTTATTGGAGACATAGACCGTTGCTTGTTGATAGCCGCTGCCGGAATCGGGGATCATTATCATAAATCGGCGAAATTCAGGGTCAGCCTCATGCGTTTCACCGCCGCTGGTGTAGCGCGCCCACAGATTAAAATTTTCTTTGGTGTACTGGGCGTGCAGCTTGTACTTGAGCCGGTCACGGAAGGAAGCGGGATACAAGATGGCGTCATGCTCATGACCGTCTGAGCCGTAAATCATCGGCGCGTCGTCGCTATCGGCGCCGACGGGCTTGGTCAAGCCGCCGTATAAAAACAGCCCGCCGCCGTCGTCGAATTTTTTGCCGTGCTTGAATTCCCAGGCATAAAATTCGTCGATCGCTCCGAGTCTCAAATCGACCTGGTTGCCCTGGAACGTTTCGGCGGTATCGGTGATGATGTTGATCACCATCGCCAGGGCTCCCGGGCCGTACATGGCCGAGCCCGGCCCGCGAACCACGTCGATATGATGAATGTCATTGAGCATCGGCAGATCTCGTTCCATGAGAACGCCAAAATGCGTCCGCTCGTTCATGACTCGGCCGTTGACCAGAAGCAGGTATTTGTCGTCACGGTCGGAAAGCAACCCGCGAAGCCCCATATTGCGCGGCTGGACGTGGTGAAGGGTGGTCTGGAAATTAGGTACGCAGATATCAAGTAGTTCGACCAGGCTGCGGGCGCCGCTGGCGCGGATGTCGTCCTGCGTGATGACGGTGACGGTTGAGGGGGTCAGACGGTTGGTTGTTTTGGTCAGTGATGTTGAGATGATTTCCGGCACATTCATAAACAGCATCATTTCAGGATTCTCTTCGAATACCGCTTTTGACGGCATTGTCGGAGATTCTTCGGCTGTTTCAGCTTGGTCGGTTGGTTCTGTTCGTGATGGATCAACCTCGGCGTTGATCTCAGCGATTGTCCAACTATTGATAAATAATACCGCTAAAAGAAGTCCTTGAAATCGTATCAATCTTTTTCTATTGTTCATGGTTCGCATTGTCATAACGATAACTCTTTCAATATGACGTAATATCTCCCAATCTCCCGACAATCCAATCACTTATACAGGATAATAATGCCGGTATGAGTATTATCGTTTTTTATTCAAAGAAACTGCCTTTTTTTCCTCCCGTGATAAACTGCAAATGAAAAAGGGAATTATTAGTATTGGCAGGCAGGCCCGGTTGTCAACCGATGGTTATTCTTGAATTATTATCGGAACATAAAGCATATCCGCCGTAAAGGATGCCAGGACGATATGTGGCAAAAATATACCCAGAAAACGAGCAAGGACACAAAAACGTATTTTCCGCCAAAATTCGCCTAAGGCCCTTTTGGATGACAGGTTCCATAATTCAATAAAAAGTGCAAAACTCAACTTTTACATAAATCATCTTCTTTATTTCAACATTTGACCGCTGTATGATACCGAAAACTTCAGAGGCTGTTTATTGAAAAGGTTCTATATCATGTTTATATCTCAACTTCCAACAGGCCAATCGTATCCCCCGATTTTTTTCCTTTTATGCCTTTTTGCCCTTCTGTGGTGTTTGAACCGGCAAGCGCTTGGGGATGATAAAGTATCTGATAGCAATAAACCCGCTGACACAGAACAAAAAGGATTTATCTGGCCTAATCAACCACCGGAAGGGTGTCCTTTCGAGCAATCACAGCAGTTTTGCGGCGTTTATTTCACCGGTAGAAGCGAAAACCGTAACTACGGCGATACGTGGTACCCTTCCTGGGCGTCGGACGGCAACCAATACTCGCCCTGGACCGATGGCACTACGGAAGGCCATGGGGCGTTTTCCATCGGTTGTGGCGCGACGACCGGCCAAGCCGTGATGATCGGCGATGATCCATTGCATTTGACTATCAGGAACACCGCCCCACC
>JAFGBA010000158.1 GCA_016933395.1 Sedimentisphaerales bacterium
ATATCCTTGCGGATTTTGCCCGTATTGACGCGTCGACGCTGACCCGTTCGCGGGATGGGCTGGCCTTCTGGCTCAACGCTTATAACGTCCTCGCCCTGCAAACGCTGCTGGATGCCGGTATGGATCCCACCGCTCCGCAAAAGGACGGCCTGTTCTTCACCCGCCGCCGCTACCTCATCGCCGGCGAGCTGCGGTCGCTGGACGATATTTATTACAATATCGTCCGCCGGGATTATGAAGACCCGCGGGTTTTCGCTGCTTTAGCCCTGCCGGGCGTCCTTACGGCCCCTCTGCGACCGGAGGCCTACCGGCCCGAAACCCTTAACTTCCAGCTCGATCACCAGTGCCGTCAATGGATCAATAATTCCGCCGTCAATCGCCTCGACATGCAGACCAACACCCTCTATCTGGCCCGAGAGTTCTGCTATTACACCGGCGACTTTGATCGGCTTTATGACAATCCGCGCGGCTTTTACCTGAAATACCTCACCGATCCCGTCCAACAAACCTACCTGCGCACTCACCCCCATATTACTATTGTTTTCAACGCCAACGGGCCGACTTTTTCATCCATATATAGTGCTCCCCATTAACAAGTTGCGGGAATTTTACCTAATTCCCGCCGAAAGAGCACATGACGAAGCAACGACTTAATGCAAAACTTATCGCTAATTTCTTAAATAGTTTCTGTTGCGGAAGGATATGCGTTGGGAGTTCAGCCTTCAGGCCGGCCGTTTTTTCGCACCCAAACGCCATTTTTAATAAGGCCAAGCTGAAGCTTGAACTCCAAACGGGTTTTTCGCAACAAAAACCAAATAATCGCTATCATTCACAAAATTCCGAACTTTTTTAAAAAAACGTGAACGGTTACCAAAAATATTTATTGGCATTATCTGGATATGGCAAGTGTGCGAGAGCATTCATCTCCGATGCCAATAATGTTTATATTCTGAGGGTGAAGTTCAACCAATGCATACGCATTTCGGTCGGCTGATTCAACCATTCCCTTGAACGTCAGATGGTGAACATTATTCCTGACGGCATAACCTCCGGCATGGTCATGGCCGGCAAACCAGGCAACGACGCCATTATGGTCATCCAAAATATCCAACACGGGTTGCGGATTCGCCAGGCGATATTTTTCGGCGGCTTCCTTTAGCAAGGCGTAATGGCAAAAACATATAACTTTTTCGTTGTCTTTTTGGGTTCGATCAAGTGTTGAACGCAACCATTGCAATTGTTCATCGCTAATGACTCCATAACCGGCGTCATTACCATCGAGAACGATAAACCGCCACCCTGGCGCTGAAGAAAATGTAAAATCGTAAAAGAAATCATTTACGCCCAATTTATTTTTAACATTTTCTCTTCCGGCGAGAACACAATGATTTCCCAAAACATGATATTTGGGCATCTCAAAACGATTAAACACCTCCAATATCGAGTCTAAATCTTTTACTGATGCCTCAGTGTCTTCCTTATAACCATCTATTATATCGCCCAACTGTATAACAAACGCCGGTTGCCGTTCGTTCAAATCATTGACGCATTTCTGAAGATTCTCCAGCGAGGTTCGATAGTAACGATTATTTCCCTCGTCTTTGTCGGCATATTGTATATCCGCCATCACGCCAAAAACAAAAGGACGATTCACATGAGGAGTATCACGGCAGGATATGCATACAAAAATGCACATCATTACGGATAATAATTTCACCATAAAACATTTTTTTGATTTAGTATTGTTATGGATATCAGTTGTGAGCATAACTACTCCTTACTCCCCGGTTGCTTTTCTTTTTGTTCCTTCGTGCGAAATGTTTTGGGAGTCATGCCGGTTTCCCGAAGGAAAAAACGGGTAAAATTACTGCGGTTGGAAAATCCCAAATAGTTGGAGATTTGATCGATGGACATCTCCGTTTCCCGAAGAAACAGTTCTATTTGAGCCAATTTATTTTTATTAATCTCCTCAAGGATCGAAGAATCCAGTTGTTCTCGAAATCTCTGTTCGAGAGCCCGCCTGGACAACGACGTTGTTTTAATAACATCGTCAACCTGGATAGGCAATTTGGCGTTATCCCGGATAAATCTCAGCGCGGTCCGCAGTTCCCTGTCTTCGACCGCCAATATATCCGTGGATTGCCGGGAGATGACATGTGATGGTTTTATGGTAATTCTCTGGCCATCCATTTTCTCCCCGTTCATTAGCTGTTCCATGAGCTGAGCCGTCTGATAGCCGGCCTCCTCCACCTTGAGAACGAGACTGGATAAGGGCGGAGATGACAAGTCGCAAAAAAGATCTTCATTATCAACTCCCAGAATGGCGACATCATCGGGAATATGTAAACCTGCTTCATGACAGGCTTCGATTAAATGAATAGCGCGGTCATCATGGCTGGTCATGACGCCGATCGGTAAAGGCAGCGAAAGAGCCCATTCTTTCAAGGAATCAAGTGTTTTTGACCAGGAAGCAGGATTCACCTTTGCTCCATAAGTTATAGGGGAAAATCCCGCCTGTTTTAAGGTATCGGCAAATCCTTCGCATCTGAGTCTGGACCAGAACATATCTTCCAGGCCGCAAAATGCAAAATTTTTAAAACCAAGATGAATCAAGTATTCTGCTCCCATTTTACCGATGGCATTATGATCCATAATTACATAAGGAACATTTTTTATCTGCTCACGCGTATGAATGGCAATAATTGTCGGAGTTCCTTTGTTAATAAGTTTAATATCCAGACGAGGATTTCTGGTTATCAGACCATCAATCTTCTTTTCTTCATTTACCAATCTGGAGAGCACAAGTTTTGGCAGAGAAGGGCTGTTTTGATACACCATCAGCGGCCCTTCAAGATAAAACGTCCAGGGACCGTGAAGTTGGTTATATCGGGCGATTCCCCTTAACAAGGACATGCAATGTTTGCGAAAAAGAACCCTTAAAAGTACGCGGCGTGAATTCATCATGTCCTGAGATTACTTGAAATGACATATAAAATAAAGAAAAAAATATGTTCCTATAATATCTCAATTTTACAAGCAAAAAAACGCGTGTTTTAACATCTTGTGATATAAGCAGATATAAAACATCTTGGATGATTTTAGATTTTTTTATTAAGCAGCAGGCCCAAAACATATTCTGCGTAATATGACAATTATTTTGCGCAAACTGAGCTATTTTCTCTTATGGTTTTAAGCGATGCTATACGAAGTGAACGATTCATATGGATTTGGTTCAGGAAGGTCTATCGGCCATGAGTAAAAAACATGCCCTGAAGAATACGGGATTTACCTTGATAGAATTACTGGTTGTGGTGTCCATTATCGCCCTGTTGGTGTCGATTTTACTGCCCGCATTATCCAAAGCACGGGAACAAGCCAAGAAAACCGTTTGCGGTACGCAATTACATCAGATTGGATTGGCTGCTTATGAATATGCCATAAATTACGATATGTATCTGCCTTTATATGATGAAAATGAGAGAGTGCGACGGGGATATACATCAAGCCTTTTACATTGCAATCGCATGAAAATGTGGGGCGATGATGAAAGCGCCGGCGAGTTGTATCCCCGCTTGCTGGACCCTTATCTGGGCAAGCAGATTGAGAAGTGCCCCCTGGATAAAGGCTACCAACAGGAGGCCGGCTTGTATATTGATCCGAGCGTATACCTGGGGCGACCTTTTTATGAAGTGTATGGAACGAGCTATATTTACAATGCCGGCATTATATATCCCGCTTTCGGCAAAACCTCTTCCTCTTTGGGAGATCCATGGGGCGGATCCTTTATCGTGGTTGAATCGCTTTATAATAAAAAAGTCAGCAGCATCAGAAATCCTGCGCAATTTTGTCTGGCCGCCGACCGGACCATGTTATATGTGGAATACTACACCAATAACAATCAATATGTTAGATACATGAAAATGCATTCTCCTGACACCCAGGAATTAAATATGGCATTTGTGGACGGTCATGCAACCAAAACGGAGATGCTCGATTCGCCGGATCATCTACGCAACAACGAATATAACCTGCTTCCGGCGAATTATTAAGGCTGCTCAGGCGCAACATCATTGGAATTCAGGCAAATAACAGCAGCTTCAAGAAAGGCGTTTTGATGAAATTTAACGGTTTGGTCCCGGCGGTTTTTACACCCATGCACGCGGATGGTTCAGTGAATGTGCAGCCCATCCCCGCCATCGTGGATTACGTATTGGCAAACAACTGTTGCGGGATCTATATTTGCGGCAGCACCGGCGAAGCGGCCTCGCTGACCTGCCGGGAGCGCATGACGGTGGCGGAACACTACGTTGCCGCCGTTCGGGGACGCATTCCCACCATTGTAAACGTCGGTCATGATTGCCTGGCGGATGCTCAATGTCTGGCGGCCCACGCCAGAGAGATCAAGGCCGATATGATTTCCGCGTATCAGCCCAATTACTTCCGCTGCGAAAATTTGGATGCGCTATTGTCCTGCATCAAGGAAATATGCCGCGGGGCGCCGGACCTGCCGTTCATATATTATCATACCCCCCGCACAGGTTCCGGTTTTGACATGTATGAATTTCTCAAGGCCGGCAAGGAATGCATCCCCAATCTGGCCGGGATCAAGTTCAGCACGCCCAATATCCATGAATACCAGGAGTGTCTGCTTTGCCAAAATGGCCGCTTTTCCATGTTTTTTGGTACGGATGAGATGCTGCTCAGCGCCCTATGCGTCGGCTCCAAGGCGTCCATCGGCACATCCTTTTCTTTTGCTGCGCCTATCCTCAATCGGGTGATTTCCTGCTACCGCCGGGGCGATATGGCCGGGGCGCAAAAGTGGCAAGGGTGTTCCGTGGCCATGACGCGGATTATATTCCGGCATCGGGGATTGCCGGCCTTTAAGGCGATGATGAAACTGGTGGGTTTGGACTGCGGCCCGACGCGATTACCTTTGGTGGCGCTCACCGATGCGGAAACAGCTTCTCTAAAAAGGGAACTGGAGGAAATCGGCTTTTTTAGCTGGCTGGAACCGGACGACAAACCACGGCGGGTTATGGAGGTCAGATCGGCAAATATCGAACAAAATCAGTCGGTACGGAGATAATAAACGAACCCAGTGAATTTATGAAAGACGGCAATGAAATAAGCCGAAGATATTACAGGAGGTAGCCTATTGAGCAAGTAGATCCAGGATTCGAAGTGAATGTATTTTATGGTTTTATTTTTAAAAAGGAAAGGAAGGATGAAAATGGACGCGAAAAGAATTATTGGTGTATTGTGTGTGTTGATGGTGAGCGCCTACGCCACGGCGGCAACGACGATAAACAATCAGAGCCAACTATGGGAAGGCGTGGTGGTGAATACCGACGCGGATACCCTGGCTTATAATAATGTTTCCGCCGACTACACCTGGACGTTAAATGAAGATGAATTTGGCAATCCCGCCGACGTGACCTGGGGAGATGTTAATGACTCGTACGGCCGTTGCCCGCTGGGTTATGCGAGTTCCGCAGTGGTTACGATTTCTGTGACCATTCAGACGACAGAGGGAGCGCCGGGCGTATTGAACTACATCGGCGATTCGAATTACAGCATTCGCCTGGGACATGTAAAC
>JAFGBA010000159.1 GCA_016933395.1 Sedimentisphaerales bacterium
CTCCCTCCGTGCCGGCAGCGTTCATCCCAGGGACGAGTTCATCTAAGAATCGGGAGATTTTGGTCTAGACAATGGGGAGGGGTATACTTCTGGTTGCCGGCGGCGGGATGTCGGGTGTGGCCTGTGCTCTAATAGCGGCTCGTAAAGGCTTGAAGGTGATTTTGTGTCAAGATCGGCCTGTCTTGGGTGGAAACGCCTCTAGTGAAATCCGGATGCACATTCTGGGTGCTGAAGCCCACGGCAACCGCGGAAAGGAACTCAGCGTCGAACCGCGCGAAGGCGGTATTATCGAAGAATTGCGCCTGGATATCAGCGTCCGCAACCCTCAGCGGTCTGCGTCCATGCAGGATCTTATTCTCATGGAAAAATGCATGGCCGAACCCAATTTGCAACTGATGCTCAACACCAGCATTATTGGCGCGGACATTGAAGGGCGTTGTATTACCTGCGCTTGGGCGACGCGGGAATCCACCGAAGATCGATTCCGCATAAACGCTCGTATTTTCGTGGACTGTACCGGTGACGGTCGGCTGGCTCTGGAAGCAGGAGCATCTTATCGGACCGGACGGGAAGCTCGCACTGAATACAATTAGAGCCTGGCGGATGAGCAGGCCGATAATTTTCGTTTAGGCTCCACCCTTTTGTTCCAGGCCAGAAAACATGATCGGCCCATGTCCTTTAAACCGCCATCATGGGCGCGAAAAATAACCGAAGACGATTTAGCTCTTCGACCACACGCTACCGGAGATGCTGATTTGGGTGAATACGGTTTTTGTGGCCTGGAATTCGGTTACTGGTGGATTGAATGGGGCGGCCACCTGGACACAGTAAAGAAGAACGAAGATATTCGTACCGAATTATTGGCAATACTTATGGGTGTATGGGACCATATTAAAAATGATGGAGACCATGGCGCCGAAAATTGGGCATTGGAATGGTTTGGCTTTATTCCCGGCAAACGTGAAAGCCGCCGTTTTCGCGGACAATATGTGTTGACTCAAAACGATGTTTTGGATTCACATTTCTTCCCTGACGCAATTGCTTACGGCGGCTGGAGTATCGATCGTCATGCTCCCGGCGGCATTGACGCCCCCAATATAAAACCGGGCTTGCTCAATCCCACCCGCTATTTTTATAACATTCCTTTACGCAGTTGTGTCAGCGCCGATTTGGATAATCTCATGTATGCTGGCAGGCATATTTCCGCAACTCACATTGCATTTGCTGCTATACGTCTTATGGCAACGTGCGCAGCCGTTGGTCAAGGCGTAGCCACGGCCGCGGCTTATGCCATAAAAAACCGTTTGCACCCCATCCAACTTACTGAGTCGCCGCAGGCTATTTCTCAAATTCAACAAGAATTATTGCGTGATGACGCTTATTTGATCGGCGTTATCAATCAGGATGCACACGATCTGGCTCGAAAATCACAAATTACCGCATCTTCCCAGCAAATTGGTGGTGAAGCAGTCAATATTATCTCCGGACAAACCCGCAGCGTTCACGGCCATAACGGAGCTGATCCTAAATATGCCCATCCCGGCACACATCGCTGGATGTCAGATCCCAATGCGGGATTACCTGCTTGGATAACCTTGAGCTGGAAAAAACCGGTGCAAATACAAGAAATCCAACTTGTTTTCGACACGGGCCTGCACCGCATGTTGACTTTGACTCACCTGAGTGCTTTCGCCAAAAAAATGAAATGGGGCCGCCCTCAACCCGAAACAGTAAAGGAATACACCGTTGAAGTTCTTATAAGCGGTACTTGGCAGGAACTGGTTCGCGTTAAAGATAATTACCAGAGACTTTGCCGTCACAGATTGCTTGAACCAAAGCAGATTGAAGCCCTTCGCGTGAATGTTACTGCAACCAACGGCCTTGACCATGCTCGTATTTGCGAAATCCGCGTCCACGAGCCAGAGTCCAATAATCATCATGCCTGGACAAGAATATAAATACCTTTTATATTCAATTATGCAGATGCCATCCCAAAATCCCTTAATCGTGTATTATCAATACTGAAAACGTCGTTTTTCATAGGTTTCTGAATAGGTTCTAATCAGTATCATCGAGTGCACTGGGATTCATATTTATTGCGGTATATACGAAAATTCCGTAATTTGCATGTCGATTTAGTCTAAATTGCAGTGATGATAAGGTGCACAAATAAGATTTTGATATTTAAGGCATTTCAAACTTGTGCTCGGGATGCCGGATAGTCATAACCGGACAGGACGCTTTTCGAACGATCTTCTCGACCACACTGCCGAGCAACATGCCGGCAATAGCACTGTGGCCGTGCGTTCCCAGCACGATTAGATCAATGTTATTCTCGCGCGCGTAATGCACGATTTCGATGAAGGGCTTGCCGATGACGCATTCAGCAATAACGTTTTCAACATCCTTAAAATGTTCCGCAACGAATTTGTCCATATGCTCCCGGCCTGCCCTTATATATTCATCCGTCTGGACGACAGGTTTTGTCATTTCCGGAGCAATAAAGCCGCCGTACTGGTAGAAAACGATGTCGGTGTCGATGACATGCAGGCAATGTAGCTTTGCATGATACGCCTGGGCCAGGCTGACGGCATAAGGCATCGCCGCTAGAGACAGTTTGGAAAAATCCGTCGGATATAAAATATTGTTGAATGTATTCATAATTTACTCCTCTGATATATAAGGTATCAATTGACTCCATGTAATTTTAGAATCGGAATATATTTAAAAACCAATCAGATCCTGTTTTTTTATATAAAAGTTTATTTTGAAGCATTATTTAGATCGGGAAAATGCTTTTAAAAACAACATAATTCTTTTATTTGTATTCACTTATATAAATACCCGCCGGCGTAAGCAAAGTGGATACGCCATTTAAGAATATTCCCTATTTTGTATTTTCCGGCCGGGATGTATTTCTATTCGTATTGCGTGTTGGTCGTTGTTTTTAAATTCCAGTCAGAAAGGTTTTTTACCATGGAATCAACCGCCGTTCTTCAAACACCGCGTTTGAAATTAACCCGCCGCCGGAAAGAGTGTCTGGAGCGGATTTTGCGCACGCCTACGCCCTGCATCGAATACGATTGTTTTCATCAGGGCACCGAAATCATGAACCTTCTGCGCCGAAAAGTCGTCGTCGCTCCGGAAGACACTTTGACACCGGAACAGGAACGGACGCTTTTTCTGCAATTGAATTATTATCGTTGTCAACGGGAGGCGTTGCGGCTTAAGTTTTTGCAGCAACACTCCTACAGTAAAGAGAATGTGCTCCGGTTATTGCATTGGGACACCCGGCAACACGACATCCAAAGTCGCTTGGTGTCGCACAACCTGGGATTAGTAACTTACATGGCTCGCCACTGCCCCTACAATGACATCGACTTCGAGGATCTGGTTAGCGAAGGCAATATAGGATTATTACGGGCCATAGATCGGTTCGATTGCTTGAAAGGATTTCGTTTCAGCACTTACGCCTGCCGGGCGATTTTGTTGAGCATGTCGCGGTACGCCAAAAAACAATTTCAGATGTGGCGGCGGTTTCCCGTCTCCTGGGAGCCTTCGCACGAAACCGGAGACCAAATCGAGGAACAACGCCGGGAGCGATGTCAGGATCAGGCCCGGCTGGTGATTGATATTATCAAGAATGATCAGGCCGAACTTTCGCCGGTGGAGCGTTTTGTATTGGAAATGCGCTTTTCGCTCAATAACGCTGATGGTAAAGTCATGACCCTTAAGAATATCGGCCAAAAGCTTGATTTATCGAAAGAACGCATCCGGCAAATCCAAAACCAGGCCTTGGCCAAGGTGCGTCAGGCGATTATGGCGGTTTTGGCGAATGAAGCGTAATATGGGGCTGCGTCAGTTGTTATAAACCAGTGTGTCCAAACTTCCGAAAACAAACTTATCCCCGCTATTTCTAGGCATTAACAGTCAGGGGGAGAGGATGGTAAAAGGGAAAATTACAATATTCCCCGTTTTTTCAAGTGAAAAAATGTAAATTTGCTTGCATACAGTGAAAAAAGTATAATATACCAGTCCTGCAAATTAGTGCTCATCGTACGTTTATTGGCGAAAGGAAGATTGGTTTCTTGATGTCAGGCCGGATGTCATATAATACAAGCATGTCGCAAAAACGCCATTCGAACACAGAAACTGACGTGGTAAATGCCAGGTTTCCCAACCTTTCAGCACTTGGCGACGCCAAGGGCAAACGCGCCAGAGAAATTATCGACAGCCTTGCCAAATTCCCTCAGGAAAATCCCTTTCCGGTTCTACGACTCGATGCGGAAGGAAATATTCTCTACTGCAATGTCGCCGGGCGGGTTGTAATAGGGCAATGGAGTCGCCGCGTGGGTGAAACCGCGCCTGCGGAATGGTGCGATTTAGTGCGAAAGGCGCTGCAAGTGGGACATTATCTCACCCAGGACATCGTTTGCGGCGAACAGATTTTCTCCATGGCCGTCGCCCCGGTCGCCGAAGGAAATTATGTCAATCTCTACGGCGTGGACATTACTCAACAGAAAAAATATGAAGCTCTTTTGCTCAAATCGCGCGATGAATTGGAAGTTCAGGTTCAACAACGCACCTCAGATATGAATAAAACCGTTATTTCTTTACAACAGGAAATGCAGGAGCGGCGCACCGCTGAGCAGGCCTTGCGGGACGCATCGCGGCATCTTGACGCCTTTTTTACGAACACCATCACTCCGCTGGTTATGCTGGACCGGGAGTTTAACTTTATCCGCGTGAACAAAGCTTATGCCGATGCCTGTCATCGCTCCATCGAGGAGTTCACCGGGCATAATCATTTCGAATTTTACCCGAATGAGGAGAATCAGCAAATTTTCGTCGATGTGGTGCGAACTAAAACGCCGTATTCCGCCGTAGCCAAACCTTTTTCTTTTCCCGATCACCCTGAATGGGGCGTCACTTACTGGGATTGGTCCCTGACGCCGATTTTGGGAGATGATGGCGAAGTGGATTTGTTGGTGTTTTCACTCAAGGACGTCACCGCCGGGAAAAAGGCGGAACTGGAATTGCTCGCCGGTCAGGAGAAATTGCGTCTCCTTTCTATCCGGCTGCAATCAACCGAAGAACGTGAGCGCCGCCGGCTTGCTCAGGACCTGCACGACTCCATAGGCCAGTTGCTGGCGTTTTCCTCCCGCGAGCTTAAACGCCTGCATCAAATTTCGCCGGAATTTTTGGCGGAATCCCTGCACGAAATCGGCGTGCAACTGGACCAGGCCGTTCAACAAACACGAACACTGAGCTTTAATTTAAGCCCCGGCATCCTGTATGACCTGGGTCTGGAAACAGCGCTCGAGGAATTGCTTGAACAATTTGAACGCAATTATAAATTTTCCTGTTGCCTGACGGTTTGCCCCGCCCCCAAGCCCCTGGCGGAAAGCACCAGGGTATTTCTGTACCGGGCGGTGCGGGAACTGCTGACCAACGCCGCCAAACACGCTGAACCACGGCATATCGATGTGTCCCTTACCCGCGAAGGCGACGATCTGCAGGTCATAGTGGCCGATGATGGATGCGGATTTCAGGTTTCCCCAGAGTCAGACACACTGATGACCAGCCACGGGTTCGGCTTGTTCGGCCTGCGGGAAAGATTGGACGCTTTGGGCGGCCGGTTGGAACTGGACACCGCTCCCGGCCGGGGCGCCCGCGTCACTCTCACCGTGCCGTTGGATGTGCAGCCGCCAAAAAGTTGAAAGGGATTTACAAAAATGACTATAAAAATTTTACTGGCGGATGATCACGCCATCGTGCGCCACGGCCTGAGCCGATCCCTTCAGCAGGAAGATGGCATTGAAGTCGTCGGTCAGGCTCAGGATGGTTTTGCCGCCGTCAAACTGGCCCTGGAATTATCACCCCACCTTGTTATCATGGATATTTCCATGCCGGGCCTGAACGGCATTGAGGCCGTGCGAAAAATCGTCCAGGAGCAACCCCGGATTAAAATCATCGCCCTGTCCATGCATTCCAGCGACAAATATGTCCGCGAAATGTTCAAAGCCGGAGCGGCGGGATATCTGTTGAAGGATTGCCCGTTCGACGAACTTCTCAAGGCAATCAAGACCGTCATGGCCGACAAAGTATACATCAGTCCTTCTGTCGGCGATACGGTCATCCAGGGATTCATCCGGCAAAAACCATCGGAGCAAAACTCAGCCTTTTCCAAGTTAACCCCGCGGGAGCGCGAGGTTCTGCAGTTGCTCGCTGAAGGCTACGCCACCAAGCAGATCGGCCTGCGCCTGGGCATTAGCCCCAAAACCGTCGAAGTTCACCGGTCCCGCATTATGGAAAAACTCGGCTTCGACAATATCGCCCAACTTACCAAATACGCCATCCAGGAAGGCCTTACCCAGGCCGAACCGTGAGATGCCGTATTTCGTGATTTATGGGCACCTCTAATAAAGCCGTTTTAGAGGACAAATTTTTCAGCAACGATTTTTGAGAGACATTTTGAACGTTTTAGCGCAACA
>JAFGBA010000160.1 GCA_016933395.1 Sedimentisphaerales bacterium
ATCATCAACACCGACGCCCACGACACCCGCGGCCTGGCCGCCATCCGCTATGGCGTCATCACCGCCCAACGCGGCTGGGTGACCAAACAGCACGTTCTCAACACTCAGCCAATTACTACACTTCGTCGTTTCATCAAAAACAAACGGCCATAAAATAAAAAAAGCTAATGATATAGCAATGTTTCAATAACGTCGCTTTCGTTATTTCCTTTGTGGAATAGAATTCTTTTGGATTCGCAGTAACAAACCACTTCGTTGTTAAAAAACGTAAACTTTTTAACGTCAATCACGTCTTCAAGTTTCTGGTGTTCTGTTTCCGGCATGGCGCAGCTAAAAGGTGCGCAGCAACCATGTATCCAGTCAAACCTGGTTTGATCGGGAAATGCTTTTAGAGCATTCAGAAATTCCGAGAAATCAGTAAAGGCTGTAATTTTATGTGCGGGTTTGTCGTAAATATAAAAACCAGGCGGTCCATCTCCCATCCATTTGATACAAAAGCCATAATCGTGCAGCAGGTAAACAGTACGCGGCGGTGTTGATTCTCCGTATTCGATAGTGATAATGGCCAGTGGGTTTTCGCCGGGATTATAATAGGCGGGTTGTTCGGAGCTTTCGTCTGTTTTATCGTTTGAAGGGCCGGAAGTATGTTGGTTTGTATATATCCATAATCCTGCCAAGGCAAACGAAACCGCTGCTATGCCAATAAAAAATCGAAGTTTTTTCATGGCATGATTCCCTTTGTTGTTTGAATATCAGTTGGCATCAAATCTACAACTCATTAAACGGCAATGCTGTTACGCCGTCACCCAGGGGTAAGGTTATTTCTCCGGGATGGATCACATATCCTGGCGCGATGCGGTCGCCGAGGTCACGTTGGAGGGTGTGGATGCCGCCGGCCATGTTGGGGCGGGGAGTGGCGGAGAGTTTGACTTCCAGGGGGATGAGTTTTTCGCCGAATTTGACCAGGAAATCAACTTCGCCGTTCGACGCCGTGCGCCAGAAATACACTTCCGGCGTTTGGCCTCGGTGCATCATGGTTTTGATGATTTCCATCAGCACTACGGCCTCGAATATGCCTCCGGCCATCGGTCCGGCGGCGGCGTGTTCGGCGTCTTGCAGGCCCACCAGGTGACACAGCGTACCGGTGTCGGTGAAATACACTTTCGGCGTCTTGACCAGTCGTTTGGAGATATTGGCGAAATAGGGCCGTAGGATAATAATCTGAAACGACGCCTCCAACACCGACAGCCAGTTTTTTATCGTGTTGACTGCAACGCCCAACTCGCGGCTGAGTTCGGTGATATTCAAAAGCCCGCCGTTACGCGCCGCCAGCGCCCGCAAAAACGATTGAAATAAAGTCAAGTCTCCAATTTGCCGCAGAGTCCGCACATCGCGCTCCAGATAGGTATGTATGTAACTGGAATGCCACAGTTGCAGATTGCGCTGCGGGTTGACGGTGAGTTCCGGAAACGACCCGCGAAGAATGGTGCGCCATAAATCGTCCAAATTTAATGTTCGGCTTTTTTTCGATTGCAGCTTGTCATCCTGCGAACATTCCCAGGGAAACGGTTGCTCATGGACGTTGAGCATTTCGCGATAGCTCAAAGGCATAAGATGCAGCATCGCCGCCCGCCCGGCCAGGGATTCCGTGATTTGTTGCATCATTAACAGGTTTTGCGAACCGGTGAGTAAAAACCGGCCGGTGTCCTGACGATGCTGGTCGATGATTTCCTTGATGTAAGGCAAAAGGGTGGGGGCGTATTGCACTTCGTCGAAAATCACCGGTGGTGAAAATCGAGCCAGGAACCCGCGCGGATCCGCCTCCGCCGCGGCCCGAATGTCCGGCGGCTCCAGGGAGATATACTGATGGCTTTGAGCGAATAATTGCTTCAGCAAGGTGGTTTTGCCGCTCTGGCGCGGGCCGGTAAGCACTACGGCCGGGAATTCCCCGCAGGCCTGTAGGAGTACCTTTTCCAGATTACGCTTTATATAACCGGTTATTTTAAACATATATGCAATTATGCATTTAAAATGCAAATTTGCAAGTTATTTTCGCGAGAAAAACAGTGGGTACGGCAGGAGAAAAATATAACTACTTACATTCCAGCCAGTTATGACCGATGCCGACATCGACGGCGATGGGGACGTTGACGTCGAGGGCGGTGGTCATTTCGCGTTCGATGATGGGGCGGCAGGTGAGGGCGACCTCGGCGGGTAGCTCGAAGACGAGTTCGTCGTGGACCTGAAGAATCATTTTCAGGGGGAGGTTGTCGGTTTTAATGCGGCGGTGCAGGTTGACCATCGCCACTTTTATCATGTCGGCGGCGGAACCCTGGATAACGGTGTTGACGGCCATACGTTCGCCGAGTTTGCGGCGGTTGGGATTGTTGCTGTTCAGGCCGTCGATGGTGCGGCGGCGGCCGAGAATAGTTTTGACGTAGCCATCCTTTTTTGCCTGGGCGATGACGCCATCAATGAAGGCCCTGATGCGCGGATACCGCTCGAAATAGTCATCGATGAACCGCCGCGCCTCCTCCATCGACACGCCGATGGCGCGGCTCAGACCAAATGGTGTCTGGCCATAAATAATGCCGAAGTTTACTCCCTTGGCCTTGCCGCGTTGCGAAGCGTCCACGTCTTCGGGCTTTATGCCATATACCTGGGCGGCGACGAAGCGATGAATATCCTGCCCGCTTTCGAAGGCCCGGCGCAAGTTTTCATCTTCGCTGAAATGGGCCAGCAGACGCAGTTCAATTTGCGAATAATCCGCCGCCAGCAACACGCTCTTGGCATCCTGAGCGATAAACGCCCGGCGGATTTCCTGCCCCAGGTCGCTGCGGACGGGAATATTCTGCAAGTTCGGGTCGCTGCTGGATAATCGTCCCGTTGCCGTAACGGTCTGGTTAAACGACGCGTGAATCCGCCCGGTATCGGGGCAAATCATGCCGGGCAGTTTGTCCACATAG
>JAFGBA010000161.1 GCA_016933395.1 Sedimentisphaerales bacterium
GGCTATCATGATACCGATTACTTTGTTTTGAAGGTCAAACAAGCTTTTCCAGGTGAAAAATCAACCAACTTTTTCCGATGAGAACCATATTTTTAGTACTCATGCTATACGGAATTTTCGTCTTTGGCGTTGGTTGTGATTCCACATCGACGCCGCTGAGCACCGTGGGGCTGGGCGTCAGCCGGACACAATTGGAAACCCGGCTGCAAATCGTGCTGAACGAAGCCATAGCGGACGATGATCCCATAATACGTTGTCATGGGCTGGAAACACTGGCGTTGCGGGGTGGGACGCCCGCCCAACAGGCCGTGTTGGTGAACCTCACTCATACTGCACCGGCCGTCCGGTTTGCCGCCGCGGTGGCTGCGGGCGATGCGCAGGTGCGACAGGCTCAACCGGTTTTAAATCACCTCTTGAAAGATGAAAGCCTGTCGGTGCGTCTGGCGGCCGGGTACGCCATGGAAAAATTGGGCGATAAACGCTTTACACAATGGTTCGATAACACCTTATTCAGCAATGACGCCCAAGTGGCGGCCCAGGCGTGCATGTTAATCGGTAAGCTGGGCGAAACACCTCTGCGCAGTGACAGTCGAAGTAAACTATGGCGCGTCTTACGCAAACCGGAACAGTATCCGCTGGTTAAGTTACAGGCGGCGGAGGCTTTGGGGCGACTGGGCGACAAAAACATCATTCCTAAATTATTGGTCTTCGCCGGTAGTGCCTATGCGGATGACAGGTTAATCGCAATTTCCGGCCTGGAGGCCATCGGCGGCCCGGAGGCCTTGTCGATGTTGACGGTGTTGGCTGATGATCCGCAGCTTGAAGTGCGTCTGGGCGCCATTCGCGCTCTGGGTAAACACGCCCAGCCGCAGGACCTGGACCTGGTGCGTAAAAGCGTCACTAAAAAAGTTGAGGGGGACGATCCGAACGATGTTACTCGCGTGCGCGGGCTGGCGCTGCTGGCGTTAGGCGCCTTGGGAGAAGCCCCGGATGCGGGATTATTGTATCAGGCCATGGCCGATGACAATCCCATTACTCGTATTGCGGCGGCGCGAGCGACAATTGACTACCTGCGACGACCCAAATTATGAAACCTGAACACTGGCTCATTTTCTGTTTCCTTTGTGCGGTTGCGGTATCATTTTTATGTTCTTTGTTAGAAGCCGTATTGCTGACCGTATCTCAGGCCTATATCGAATCACTCATTCAAACCAAACACAAAAGCGGACAGTTGTTGGCATTGCTGAAACATCAAATCAATCGTCCCTTGGCGGCTATCCTGACGCTTAATACCATCGCCAATACGGTCGGCGCCGCCGGAGTGGGCGCTCTGGCGGCAGTCGTTTTCGGCAGCCGATGGGTGGCGGCGGCATCGGCCATCCTGACGTTGACGATTTTAATCTTTTCGGAAATCATTCCCAAAACTCTCGGCGCCGTCCACGCTCGCAAACTGGCTCCCATGTCGGCTTATGTCATCAGTTTTTTGATGAAACTGTTATTGCCGCTCGTATGGTTGTTGGAAACGCTCAGTCGCTGGTTAACGCCCAAAGGACGACAAGTGCGCTTCAGCCGGGATGAAATGTTCGCCGCCGCCCAGTTGGGTCTGGATGAAGGGACGCTGCTCACACGGGAAACCCAGATTATCCATAATTTACTGGGACTGCACAAACTCCGCGTCAAAGACATTTTAACGCCCCGCAGCGTGGTGATCGCCTGGCAGAAAGACCTGACCGTCGGAGACGCCGTTCGCCGGCACAGCCCTATTCGGTTCAGCAGGATTCCCATATACGGCAAAGATCTCGACGATATTACCGGCGCAGTGCTGCGGTTTCGTGTGCTGGAGGCTTTTTCCCAGGGACGCAAAACCATTCGTCTGCACCGCCTCGCTCAGCCTTTGCACCTGGTGCCCGACACCAAAACCATTGCCGACGTGCTCGATGAATTCATCAAACGCCGCGAGCATCTCTTCGTTGTCGTTGACGAATACGGCGGCACGGCGGGAATTGTCACGCTGGAGGATGCGGTCGAAAGCCTTCTGGGAGTGGAAATCGTCGATGAAGTGGACGCCGTCGAAGACATGCGGGAATTGGCCCGTCGCCTGAGCCGTCGTCGTCAACAATTAAGCAACCAGAACTTGAATAACAAAAATACTCCGGGAGTGTAATGCCATGCAACATATTCGCACTTTTTTCGAAGGTGATATTTTCGCTCGCCATAGCGGTATTGAGATCATTGATGTTCAGCCCGGCTACGCCCGCACGCAAATGACGGTTCAGCCCTTCCACATGAACGGTGTGAAAGTCGCCCAGGGCGGCGCCATTTTCACCCTGGCGGACCTGGCATTCGCCCTGGCGTGCAACTCACATGGTACGGTGGCGGTCGCAATTAACGTCAACATCACCTTTATGAAGGCCGCCCGCAGCGGCGTGTTAACCGCCGAAGCCCGCGAAGTCACCAAAAATCCAAAACTTTCCGCCTGCCGCATAGATGTCACCGATGAAGAGGGTGACCTTGTAGCCATTTTTGAAGGATTGGCCTACCGCAAAAAAGATCCCATTCCCGGCGCCTAAAAACTCCGATAATCAATATTCAAGCGGTCGAAAGCGAACCATGATTATCGGAACCGCTTCAGACGATAATCCGTTACGAAGAGATACCGTTTACCTTACGTTCATCCCCAAAAATCCGCTTCGTCTCAAAATACATCGAAAATCTCCTTAATGAACTCCATTTAGCACCTTCCGTCACATCACAAGGTAAATATGAGTTTCCCCGCCATTAATTCCTTCTGAAAACATAACCATTGACCGTTTATTAACTAAAGACGGATACATAACTTGTCGAAGATACGCAGGGTTACGTTATAATTAACAATAAGGATATCCTGGACATGTCCGATAAGGGCAAAATCCTGATTATCAGCCCTGAAAACCAACTTCCTGAAAGCCTTACGAAGGCTATCACCCAGTTGGATCTTACGTGTGAAATACGCCGTCCGCCCGCCCATAAAGATGACCGGTTGGATCTCTCGGCGACAGACGCCGTTATCCTGAACCTGAACCAATTGGCCGAACTTGAACAGGATGACATCCGCCAATGCACCGATGATCTTAAACAACTGTCGTTGCAAACACTGGTTTTGACGAAATCCTTGTTTGATGGCAATACCGCCGGGATTAGTCTGCCCGATGGCATGGTTTGTGTTGACGCCGGTGAATCAGCGGAAATGCTCAAAGGCCGACTCGTAACGATCATGGGCGCGCGAGAACATCTGCAAGTGATGAATATGGAATTGCAGCAGTTGCGTATGCTCAACGGCCCGCTCAACAGCCATTTCACCCAAGTGGATGAGGAAATGCGTTTGGCGGCTCGACTGCAACGCGATTTTTTGCCGCGCAATATCCCTCAATTTGAGAACGTGCGTTTCGCGACGATATTCCGACCGGCGACATGGGTTAGCGGTGATATTTTTGATATCATAAGATTGGATGAACACCATATAGGATTTTATATCGCGGATGTGGTTGGTCATGGCATGCCTGCGGCGCTATTAACCATCTTCATTAAACGAGCACTGGTGACCAAAACCATACAGGGGCATAACTACAACATCATCAGTCCCGGCGAAGCGCTCAAACATCTTAATGATGATCTGGTGACTCAGGATTTAAGCAATTTTCAATTCGCCACCTGTTGTTACGCTGTTTTGAATACGCAAACGCTGCAATTACAAGTCGCCAATGCCGGCCATCCGCCGCCGATGCGCATCAACCGCCTGGCGCAGGAAAGCGAATTGGCTATTAGCGGCCCCTTGTTGGGCGTTTTTGCCGATGCGGATTATGAAACCGAGGAATTCCAGCTTCATCGCGGTGACAAGCTGTTGTTATATAGTGACGGCGTGGAAGTTGCCTTTGTCAGCGCCGGTCCCGACGAACCCTTGCGCTTCCGGCAGGAATGCGGCGACCTCGCCCATTGCGATATCAAAACCATGACCCAACGATTGGTGTATCTCATTGATCACGAAGAAGGCTCACTGCACCCCCGCGATGATGTAACTATTGTCGGCCTGGAAATCGATCCGCCCGCTGCGGAAAAAACCGCCGAACCACAGGTGGAATAAATCTTATCAGGCGATATTTATTCCGGATCGGGCAGGATGTTGTGAATCCTTTCATTTAACATAATCGTCTGACCGACGCGCAAATTCAGTTTTTGTATTGAGCCGGCGGGCAATTCCAGCGCATACTGGCAGGGAGAAACACTATGATACTGACGCGAAGCAGCGCCCGGCGAAGGAGCCTTCATATTATGAAGATTGACAATGGTTCCCCCGGCGTCAAGAAACAGTACGTCGATGTCAATCAAACAATTTTGCATGTGAAACGTGCGTTGCCGTGAGTGGGGAAAAATAAAAATCATGCCGTGATCGGGGGGCAGATGTTTGCGAAACATCAAGCCGCGCATACGGTCCGTCAGGCGATAGGCCAGTTCAACCGTAAAGGTTTCACCGCCGATTTCCAGCGTCGTGGTGGATAGCTCTCTCGTCTGGCTCCAACCAACGGGCGGCGAGTCGGATTCATTTTTCTCCTTTCGGCAGGCGTCACCCGCCACCAGCAGCAAACCTAACATGATGATCGGCAACAACATATCAAAAATTGTACGTTTCATACCATCTGAAAATTGTGCAAAACCTCGGCGAGCTTTTCCATTGGTAACCCAACAACGTTACTTTCACTCCCGGTCATACTCTCGACAAACCGGTCACCGCCTTCCTGCAGGGCATAGGCTCCGGCCTTGCCCTGCCAGGCGCCGCTATCGAGGTAGGCCTCAATGTCTTTTTCGCTCATGGCCCGCATCACCAGCCGGGTCACGTCGTGTGTTATTATCCGCCGTCCGCTCGCCGGATGCAATACCGCCAAACCGGTAATTACCTCGCCCGGCCCGGCGAAAAAATACCGCAGAATCCGGCCGGCATCCCCGCGGTCGGTAGGCTTGCCTACCAGGCCGTGCCGGTGTACGCAAACAGTATCCGCGCCGATAACCACCCGCTGCGGAAACTTTTGTGCCACCGTTGCGGCTTTGAGATACGCCAGCGCCTCGGCCCAGGCCGTCGGCCAAACGCCTGCCGCATCTGTAACGCGTGGTTCGTCCACATCGGGTGCGACAACCTCGAATTTATAACCTGCTTGTCGCATCAGTTCACACCGACGCGGCGAACCGGATGCCAATATCATCGCCGTCTGCAACATCCTTTACTCACGGAAGATAACTAAATTCAACACTATCATGATAGCCTAAATCCTATATTTTGAGCAATCATTAAATCCGAGCGGCAAGGGGGTATTTCTGGACTTCAGGTAGGAATTGGGATAATAATAGGTTATGGAACTTTCGGAACGATTCGAACAGGCTTTGGTATACGCCCATCAATTGCATCGCGGTCATCGTCGCAAAGGTGGGGAGGTTCCGTACGTTGCCCACCTTCTGGGTGTGTGCAGCATCGTGCTGGAATCCGGCGGCGATGAGGACCAGGCCATAGCGGCCCTGCTGCATGACGCCGTGGAAGATTGTGGCGGTGAACCTGTCGCTCGGGAAATTCGCCGCCTTTTCGGTGATCGTGTGGCGAACATCGTATTAGGCTGCACGGATAATGTGCTTGAACCCAAACCTTCCTGGCAACAACGAAAACAAAATTATCTGACGCATATTGCCCAGGCTAAAGCCGATGAGTTGCTGGTCGGTGTTGCCGACAAACTCTATAACATGCAAGCCATTCTTCGTGATTACCGCGTTATCGGCGAAAATGCCTGGTCGCGCTTTGCCGGCGGGAAAGAGGGGCGACTATGGTATGCCCGGGAATTACTGAAAACCTATCGTGCACATCCGCACCATCCGAAACGGCTGGTGGATGAACTTGAACGGGTAACGGATGAATTGATGCAACTGGTTAAAAAAAATACCACCTTTTAACAAGGCAACCGACCATGAAAAAAATACTCTATATCGAGGCTTCGCCGCGCAAGAAGGCGTCGTATTCCATCCGCGTTGCTCAGGCGTTTCTCACTGAATACCGGCAACTACATCCTAAAGATAAAATTGTATCGTTGAACATATTCGAAAGGGATTTGCCTGATTTCAGCGGTCCCGCGCTTGAGGTCAAATATGCCATTATGCATGGCTTGGAAGTAAGTGAAGAGCAAAAAATCGCCTGGAACGCCGTGGAGTCCCTTATTGAAGAGTTCAAATCCGCCGATAAATACGTCTGGGCCGTCCCCATGTGGAATTTCGGCATCCCCTACCGGCTTAAACAATATATCGATATCCTCATACAACCCGGCTACACCTTCGACGTTACTCCCGAAGGTTATCAAGGCTTGGTGACGGGCAAGCCGGCTTTCGTCGCCTACGCCCGCGGCGGTGAATATATCGAAGGTGAAGCCTCCGCGGCCGCCGACATGCAAAAACCTTATCTTGAATTTATCCTCGGTTTCATCGGGCTAACCGATATTCGCCGCGTCATCGTGCAACCCACACTGCAAGGCCGCGAATTAGGTAAGGAAAAACTCGAAGCGGCCTGCGCCCAGGCCCGCCAATTGGCAAAAACGTTCTAATGGATTTATATTTATCCGCAAGACGTTCCCATTCAAAACGTCTTTCGGTATTAATTAGTTTCTGTTGCAGAAAAGGCATTTCGTGACGCGGACATCCTGCCCGCGAGTGTTTTTCGCATAAAACGCGGTTGGCGATTCAAAGATACGCGGGCAGGATGCCCGCGTCACCGCTTCCGCAACAGAAACTAATTTCTTCCTTTAATTGGCAATACCTCAAGCGCCGACGTTCGCGACCAACCACGCTATAAGCACCAACGCGCCGACCATGCCCCAGGCCAGAAAGAAACCTATTACATCTTCCCGATAACGCCGGAAAAAGTCTTTCCAACGTTCGGCCTTGAAAAAACCAGGTAAATCAACCAGAATAAGGTCTTTGCCATATAACCGGGCCGGAGGTTTTTGCCCATTCTGCATTTGTTCCGGCGTGGCGTCGGAAAGGCGATCCAGGTTATCATAGAAAGCGTCGATTTTCTCCTGCGGCTCTTTGCGCGTAACCAAACTTACAATAATTAACGCTGCGAAACCGGCGAGCATCGCCCAACCGAAAGGAACAAGCGATTGATCAACCTTGTAAACAAGTTTTAATTGCCCCATTTGTTGCCAATTCAGAAAATAGTATAGACCGAAAGAAACGATAGTCGCGGCGGCAGCGCCATAACGATTGGCCCGTTTCCAAAGATATCCGCCCAGAACCATAATGCCCACAAATGCGGAAATAGTTTCCGTAAACATAAATCCATCCATCACATTTTTAACCCTCAGCGCGAAAAGAACGCCTAAAATTGTTAAACCCAAACCGGATAAACGGCCTATTCGTAACAGATGGCGGTCATCGGCTTGGGGACGTAAAAATTCCTTATAAAGGTTACGAGTAAATAAAGCGCCTGTATTAACCATAAAGTTGGAACAGGTGGACATATTAGCTGCCAACACACAGGCAATCATCAATCCTGTCAAACCCGGATATAGCAATTCCCGCACGGCGTATCCAAAAGCGTGTTCGGCGTCGGAAAGATTCTGTCCTCTTTTTACAATCAGTGCGGCGACGATAAGACCCGTAAACGCCCATCCGATAGTGCAGATACGCTTGACAAAGGAGCCGAACGTTTGCCCGATGCGTCCGGACCGTTCGGTATTACCCGTGGCGCACATCGTAAGCATATGCGGCTGAGCGGTGATGCCCACAACACCGTTGAGGGTTAACATGGCAATGGTAAATAAGCCCATCCCCTGCTCTGGACTGAACAGACGAAAGAAATTGTCCGGCAGGTTGTTTCTCAACCCGGAAATACCGTCCACTTCACGCAAACCGAAAGGAATCAATAACATGGATAACACAATAATCATCAGGGCCTGAATAAAATTGGCATGCGCCGAGGATACCAAGCCGCCGAAGAAACTATAGAGAATAAAAGCAATTGACATGAATATGATTACAGCATCATCAGAAACATTTTCACCGATGGCGATGGAAATAACTTTGGCAGCCCCCTTCAGCATGACCCCCTGGCAAAAAACAAAAAATGTTAGGGCAAACACCGTATAGAAAAAAGCCATGCCGCGGCCATAGCGGTCTTCCACGATTTCACCGACGGTGGTGCGCTCACTGCGGCGATACCAGGGCGCCAGCAGCCAGTAGAATGGTGTCGCCAACATGTTTTTCCATTGCAGCCAGATCATCGAGAAACCACCCTGAAAGGTTTTGCCTGTCTGGGCGGTGAAATTCTCGGCGTGAGTGCCGGTGCCGAACGATTGGCCCATCATAATCCACCAGCTAAACTTGCGTTCACCGCGGAAATAATTATCACTGGATTTCACCCGCCGCGACAACCATAACCCATAAGCGACGATCGCCACGAAATATCCGACAAGAACCACTATATCTAGCTTGTTCAAATCTAGTCTGCTTAAATCCATCAAAAGTTCCTTTCGTCAAAAACCAACTGTATATTTGCATTAATTATTCAAACTGATTTTACCGGATACTCACCCAAGGGAAAGAAAATGTTTTCATTACGGACAATCACCTTTATCAGCGTGCAACGCATCCCATCCTAAGCAATATTCATCAAATCAAGACCTTTTTCCAATCAAACCTGGTTGATATCGGAATAGAGACGAATTTTATCGAATGTACCGCTCTTATTGGCATTCGAATAGCCTTCTTTTCTTACGTTGTATTTTCGCTGACAACCTGATTATATTGATGGACTTTCTTATACACATGCGTCTGCTGCTCGCTATCAGGGCAGTAAGTCACGACAATAAGTTTCATTCCCGGTCTCAATAACTGATCCACTTGGCGCAGAACGGCGTCCATCCCACCTACAATCCGGGCATTCAATACCACGCCTGTATTTGCGAAGGTATTGGCAAAGACTTCGGGTGAATTTGGCGAGGGATCGGTCTGTTCCCCGAAAGCGCCGTCAACCATTTTCAATCCCTCAATGTTACAGACAATAGGCGCCAAATGCCCCCAATTGCCGCACGAATGAAACACCGGCCCGCCAAAGGGCGCCGCCATGTTCTTCATGGCGGCCACGGCAATATCCTGATATTGTTGAGGGGAAAACATCAGAGCGTAATCGTCGCTCATGCCCAGCCCGTGAAACCATCGGCAGGAAGCAAATCCATGCCCCGGCCAAACCAGACTCAAACCAATACGACGGACCTGTTCTTTGATAAACTCGCCCACTAAGTCTGCAATACGCAGAAGGAATTCCCGTACTTCGTCAGGATGATCCAACATTTCCAGGGCTAAATTATTTATATCCACCAGCCCGCAGGCCACATTCAAAGGTGACTGCACATCCGTCAAAGACATTGGCAACCGTCCCCCGGTCTCTTCGAGAAAATAATCAATCGTATCGAGAATCGCCTTGCCGATAGACGTATTTGCAATTGGCCGAGGCTCATACGCCAGTGCTTCACTGATGGACTGAAATTTCGGCCGATAGGCCGGAGCCTGACCTTTGTTCCAGGTATATTCCACGCCAAAAGCGCCGGCCCCCACGCCGATGCCGTACCACGGTTCGAGAAAATTGGGGATATCCGCAGCATAATCCAGGCTTTTTTGCAATCCTCCCAGTTGCAGTTTCAGGGATTGGCGCATATCCCGACAACCGTCCAGAAATATTTCTCTTACTCGCACCCGCCGATATACGGCCACACCCGAGCACGCCTGCCAAAAATTTCGACAGCGCTGCCGCCGTACCGCTTCATAATCCGCAAATGCATCAAAATCAAATCGTTCCGGGCTAATCGGATCTACCGATGTGGCCTGTACATCAGGATTCGTGTAATCATAACTACCTGAATGTTCCACCATGATAGCAACTTACTAAAAATGTTAGTATTTATGGTTATTATCTCTCAACAGAAGTACATCATAAACACCATATCTGGTAATTCGAGCGTCATTTTTAGCAAAAATATCTAAAAATAAAAACAGATATTTGCTGTAAGGCTATTCGTGACAGAAATTATGAAATGCGTTCTATTTTGCGAATTGTCGGCGAAATTCGCCGGGAGAAACCCCATTATGACGACGAAAATACCGACCAAGATGATCCGCCCCATTGAAGCCGCAATCGTATGCGATTTTTGTGATCGGTAAACTGGTTTCCCGCAACATATCGGCGATTTTTTTGACGCGCACGCGGGCGATTTCCTCATGTACGGTCCGACCTAACTTTGCGCTGAATTTTTGATCCAGACTCCGGCGCGACACCGCCAGATGCTTTACAACATCCTGCACATCCAGGATTTTGGAGCTATTATTGCGAATGAAATGTACCGCTTCGGCGACGGTGGCGTCCGGAACCGCCAGCACATCGGTTGATTCCCGGTTTACCACGTGGGTGGACCGGATATGCACGCTCGTGCATTCTACGGTTTGCCCGCGCATGCGCTGGTCCAGCAGTTCCGCCGCTTCATAACCGGCCTTTTGAGCGTCACGCACAATGCTGGTAAGGGGCGGATGGCATAAATTACAAACGCATTCATCATTATCAACCCCTATAACAGCAGCTTCATCCGGCACCTTTATGCCCGCCAGATGACAACATTCACAAATATATAATCCAAAATCATCATTACACGACATGATCCCCACCGGCTTGGGTAACTGCTTCAGCCAAATGATAAGATGCTCGGGATTATAGGACAGACTTGAATGTCGGCCTTTTTTAGGGGGATGATACAAGTGAGTCTCACCGCCATCCTTCGCTATCCGCGCGCTGAATGCGCGGAGCCGCTCAATGGCCCAGGGAATATGACTGAAACCGCAAAATGCATAATGCTTCAATCCCAGAGCCAATAAATGCTCCGCCGCCATACGAGCGATCAGGTCATTGTCGCTGAGGATATTAATCGCGCCCTCGACGGGTTCGTTGATGCCTTTCATTATCAGCGGCAGTCCCATCTCAATGATTTTATTGATGAACCGTTCCTGACGGGCGGGTAAATTCAGACAAACGATGCCGTCCGGGCGCATCCGTTCTATCTCCGCGAGATTCATCTGCGCCTGACGCAGATAATGAGAAATATCCCGTTCGATGAACCATGTCCTCTGCAACCGGGTGTAACGCGCAATACCCAGGAGTATCTCCCGCGTCAGGGCAACCCGGTTATCCACCAGAAACAATACTCGCGGCAACGTTGCCATATATTCGTTCGTTAAAATAAGAAAACGTTATCATTAATATCCGCTTTGGCGGGTATGACAAGTCAAATCAGTCAGTTTGAGCCGTCGGTGTTTGCTTATCATCGGCCAAGCGGATGGCGTACGGATAGCCTCCCTGTTTTTCCGCATCGAGTATGGGCGCTATATCAATCAAATATTGTTGACGGCCATTGCCGCCGTGGGGCGAATCAATCACGACCTTCGTGCCGTCGGGGCTGAGCCGCGGATGCGTATCACAACGCCATTCGCCCGTATATTCCCTGGGTGAATGAAAGTGTCCCAGAAAAATAATCCGCCGGCTCGGAATATGATACAAATACAAATGCTGCTCGCGATTGTGTTCTTTGTCCGGATAAGTATCCGTCAACACCCGGTTCTTATCCGGCAGATACGTCTGATGGCCGTTGGGCGCCTCCCAGATAAGTTCACTATCTCCTGTACCATCATCCTGATAAAGTCGATATCCTCGTGACCAGATAAGTACATGGGTATCATCCCGCCAGGTGTAATGCGATGACCCGGACGCCAGAAAACGTATATTCTTGCCTTCTCTATCCGCCGTATAGACGGTTGTGCCATCCCCGCGGAAAAATAGCAGGAACCGCTCCCCCGACGGATTCCACTCCAGATGATTGAACCACATCTTCTTGGGCGCTTCCCGCCCTTCATATTTAATTCGGGCGATGTCCGCCAATGATACCAGTGGCGTATAATCGCCGGTATCCAGATTAAGGCGATAAATGCGTGATTCGGCCGGAGCGTTCACATCCGCATAAGGGTCGTCAATGCCTTCATAGCCATAGCCCGGCCGACAATCATCCACCCGCGCAAAATCCAGCCCCACCGCCCACCGGCCATCCGAGGTCAGGTGGTACACCGGGTAATCCAGCGTCCGCTTTTTGCCGGTCTTGACATCCAGTATATGACATACATACCGGCCCCCTACCCGATCATTCCATAGTACTTCGCGATCCGATCCCGGCCGCCATTGCAACCGACACCCCTGCTGCCAGCACCACGCCCGCGATTCGCCCAATGGTATCCAGCGGTTATTATCCTGCAAATCAATCATCCCGATGCCAATCACATCTTCGGGTGTGGGGCTGCGATGCTCGAAATCCACCTCCATGCACAACAAATATCGTTGCGTTGGATCAAATTGCAGCACTTCATAATAACTAAACCAGTGATATTTCGGCCCCATCGTCAACGCCACCGCCGGTAGTGAATGCTCCCGTCCCAATCGCAACGCATCGGAAAAATCAGCCGCTACTTGTTGCCCGAAAGCAAAACGTGAAAACCCTAAAATAAACAAGCATTGCCACATCCATACGAAAAGCCCTTGCGTCCAGAGTTGCTTCGACATTATCACCTCGCATATACCCAAAGAAATATTTTCACAAGAACTATATTAAACGATATAGGATACCCGAAAATGCCATTTTTTGCAATATAATCGTCATTTTTGGCATTAACCTGAAACGTTGATATTTTTTAGATTTCCCTATTCTTGCCCAGCATTGACAAAATTTTGGCAGAGGAAATTTGCCAAAATGAAACGATAACTAATTACCAAGAAAAGAATTATAAACTAGCGGCGTCCGGGGTCGAACCGGAGACCTGCGGGCTATGAATCCGCCGCTCTAACCATCTGAGCTACGCCGCCGTAAGTAATGTATATAAACTCGCCTTTTAGCACATCAAGGTAACATGGTAAAGCAATACAATCAAACACATTTTTTAGTTATATATTTTTTGTCTTTTTTACAATGAAAACCGCTTAAAGAGTGTTACCGAGATTTTTACGGTAATTATTTGGAGATAGGCCATAGTAATTCTTAAAAACCCTAGAAAAATGATATTGATTTTTATAACCGACAAAAGCCGCGATATCTTTAATCGGCGTCATAGTGGTCATTAACAATTCAGATGATTTTATCATTTTTAAGCTTGTAATATATTGATACGCTTTTGTTTTTCCATGTTTGGCAAAAAGTTTTGAGATATATCTCGGTGTGATGACTAAAGCATTCGCCACATCTTCCACGGAAAGGATTTTTAAATAATTCTTATCGATATATTTGATGCATCCAATATATTTTGACTTGGAGATAAAATCAACCTGCTCTGAATAATATGCCTGGTTGCACAACTCCAAAAGAAATGTTTTTAGATAACTATTGCATAACTCAAAAGAGTGAAGATTTTTATTAAAGGCTGTTTTCAAGATATTTACCATAAGCCTTTTAGAATATTCATATTCATCGAGTTTGATTATGCGGTTAGATTGGAGGCCGGTATTTTTAAATAAGTATTCTGCATCATAGCCGCAAAAATTAACAAAATAATGTTCGAATGGGTCTGTAGGATCACATTTATAACAATGTGCGTCTCCCGGCTTATATCCGGCAACGACGCCCCTTTCCAAGATATAGTTAGATTCGTTGATCTGAAGATAGCATCGTCCACTAACCGGAAATTCAATCACATAATAGGGTACGGAGTTTCTCTTAAGTTCAAAATCGGGCTTATATACTTCATAACCCCCGTTTAATATAGCCAGATTGGCGGATACGCTGGGATTTGTTCTGTCGCCAAAAACGTAATAAAGGGATTCTTCAACAAAAAGAGTACCTTGTTTGAAAACCTCCGTGTAGGCAATTCTTTCTGAATGGGGCATGCTGAAATCCTCTCGACATATATATCCTTTTTGTGAGGCTAGATTTAAGTTACTAAAACCTCTTTGTGGAAGGAATGCTCCTGTAAGGTATTATATTTGGCCTTTATGTGAATTATATATATTATACGCGGTATATACAAATAATTATTGAAATAACATAACTAATTATATAATAAGGAGATAATATAGACAATACTCCCGTCTAGCCGAAAACACATAACGACATTAATGAGTTCCTGAATATATATTAATTTTTCCATTATATCTATTTTAAATCGTTTGTCATTTTGATAATTTTAAATCATTGAAGTTGATCATGATTGAATTTATGGAAGATTGGGACACTAAATATGGGCAGAAAAATTCTTGTAATGGCTTGGGTAATGTTGTTTTTGGGAGGGGCAACGGTATTTGGAGACGTCGGTCAAGCATTTATGTTTGCCGTTGTGGGGGATCGTACAGGAGGAGAGAGGAACGGTTATTTTGATAACAAAGCTGTTAAGAGTCTAAACCTACTTCAGCCAGAGTTTGTGGTAAGCGTTGGTGATAATATTCAAGGATACACCCGTGATCCAGAGGTCATTCATAAGCAATGGGATCGTTTTGATCGTTCCATTGAGAAATTGCAGATGCCTTTTTACTGGGCAACCGGCAATCACGATATAACCAATGAGGTTATGCTTGACATCTACAAAGTGCGCTATAAACACACCTATCATCATTTATTGCATAAAAATGTTTTGTTCTTGTTTGTCAATACAGAAGATCCGCCGTTAGTTTTGCCTGATGAGGTTAAGTCCGAATTAAATGCTGAAATAAAAGGGATCAAAAAAAGGATTAAAGCTGAAGGTTATACGAATCCAATCATAGAGGATTTAAAGAAATATGAAGAAAAAAGCACCAATATTGCCGGTGCACAAATCAGCGACAAACAATTTGAATATTTTAAAGATGTGCTCGAGCAAAACAAAACAGTTCGATGGACATTCATTGTTATGCATAAGCGAGCATGGAAACAGAAGAATCCGCCCAAAAACTGGCTCGAGATGGAGAAATTATTGTCGAACCGTCAATACACGGTGTTTGCGGGTCATGAACATATCCATGAATATGCCGAAAGAAACGACATGGATTATATTGGTCTGGGCACGGTAGGCGGCGGCTGGCTTTTTCCCGACACAATGCCGGGCATATATGATCACGTGTTACTGGTGACGATGGGGAAAGATAGGCCGGTTATTTGTAATATTTTGATGAACAGCATTTATGATAAAGCCAGCATACCCATCACCGGCATAAAGAAAATGTCCGTTGAAGATACTGACGTTAAAACGATCGGCGGAAGAAATGTCAAAACTCAATAGTGCGCCATATGCCGATGCTGATCAGATCGCTCAGGTATATAAAATCAATAGACTTAAAGTAATGGCCGCCATTACTTTGGGGTATGGATTTTATTATGTATGCCGGCTGGGATTATCTGTTGTTAAAAAGCCTCTGATAGATAACGATATATACACACCGGAACAAATAGGTAATATTGGGGCCGCCTTATTTTTTGGCTATGCCTTTGGAAAATTCATCAACGGATTTATTGCAGATCATGTTAATGCCAAAAAGTTCTTTCTTTTTGGATTGTTATTATCCATCGTCTGTAATCTAGTGATGGGATTCTCAAATTTACTCGGATTGGCTGTTTTGGCCTGGGCATTGAATGGTTGGTTCCAAAGTTTCGGGGCGGCTTGTTGTGTGAAAAGTCTTTCTCAATGGTTTAGCCTTCATGAACGAGGAAGATACTATGGCATATGGAGTAGTTCACATGCTATTGGAGAGGGAATGACATTCATATTCACCTCAACGTTGGTATCGTATTGGGGATGGCGAAGTGGTTTCTGGGGACCGGCGGTCGCGGCAAGCATAGTATGTTTTGGTATTTTATTTCTTATGAAGGCGAGTCCTCAAAGCATCGGCTTGCCGCCGATCGCGGACTGGAGACAGGACTTTGGTCAAAAACCGGGTGTTTACAAAGAAAAAAACGTGTTTTCAACACAGCTTGGCATATTTAAAATGCCCGGCATATGGGTGGTTGGATTTGCCAGTGCCTTAATGTATGTATCCAGATATGCTGTAAACAGTTGGGGCATATTATATTTTCAGGAGGCAAAAGGTTATTGTCTTGCTGAGGCAGGCAGGCTGCTTGGAGCCGAGACAATTGTCAGTATTATCGGAGCTATTTCCTACGGTTTTTTGTCCGACAAAATATTTAACGCTCGTCGCCCGCCAGTATCCTTGATATTTGGCATTATTCAGATGATTGCATTGTTCGGGATATTTGTACTGCCGATAAACAATTATTGGATGTTGATGTTATTTTGCGCGATGTTTGGTTTTTCCATAGGGGGGCTAATGGTCGGCGTGGGCGGCTTATTGGCCGTTGATATTGCGCCTAAAAAAGCCGTTGCGGCAGCCCTGGGATTTGTGGGTATTTTCAGCTATCTCGGCGCGGCATTGCAGGAAAATATCAGTGGCCATCTGATAGGCAGCGACATAATGACGGTTAACCATGTCAAGCATTATGATTTTAGCAGGGCAATAGTATTTTGGCTGAGTTCGGCGGCAAGTTCGACATTGCTAGCCGCAACGTTATGGAACGTAAAAACAACGGATTAGGTGTGATAGTGTGAATGCAACCCGTTTTGGTTAAAAACAACAGCCGTCGATAATTATTATGCCGCCAATATCCATATAGCCGGAGCCGTGCAGAAAGGTTTGCGAACATCGCCATGAACAGAAAAGCGTTTACATTGATAGAATTACTTGTGGTTGTTTCGATTATTGCTCTCTTAATATCCATATTGCTTCCTGCATTAAACAAGGCACGAGAAAACGCCAAACGAAGCGTTTGTATGAACAACAATCGTCAGCTTATGATTGGCTGGGCTTACTATAGCGCGGGTAACGATGATGAACTTGTTTTTGGGGGAACGTCTCGTGTTCAGCGCACCGGTTTACGAACGTTGACATGGGCGCTGACAGCCGGGCATCCGGAGAAAAGTTGGGTGGCATGTCCTGTCTATGTCGGCAATCAGGCTCCGGACTGGTTTATTGAAGAGCCTTTTTTTCAAGATGAGTGCATAAGGATGGGAACACTGTTCCCATATATGGATGAGTCGATTGAAGTTTATCGTTGCCCGGCGGCAAAAGCCCAAGATAACTCCAGAAGCTACGCCATAACAACGGCCATGAATGGTTATGTGTATCCTGACGGCGGTGAAGAATACATCAAAAAATCAGCGGCTCGATTTAAAAAATCGACAAAAATCAGAAGAGGATCCGAAAGGCTTGTTTTCATATGCCAGGGAGGAGTATTCGTAGAAAACTTCGGATTTGAGTGTTATAGCTCATATTACACAATAAGAAATTGGAGAGATATACCTCCTGTTGTCCATGGAATAGGCACAACCCTTTCTTTCGCCGATGGGCATGTCGAATATTGGAAATGGGAGCAGGAATACGTGAGAGGATATCCTTATGAACAATTTCCCGTTGACGCCTTGAATAGGGATTTTGATCGTTTGTTTTTTGCTATCTGGGGCACAAATGCTCCAAACTGATCCATGGCGATCCATGGCACATGAACAATAGGTTGTAAGTAAAAAAGGACAACAAAGCCTGTGGTGAATTCATTGTTAACTACAACCCAAAAAGCTATACGACGGCCAAGGGATATAACTTTTACCGGCGTAAAAATTCCTCTAAGAGTGATGAGCTATAATATACATTATTGTGTAGGCGTTGATCGTTTGCACAATATTGATCGCATTGCAGGGATCATCAAAAATAGTGGCGCCGAAATCATCGGTCTTAATGAAGTGGACAGCCGGTTCTCTTCTCGCAGCCAATATGCCGATCAGGCGAGATTATTGGCGGAGAAATTGAATATGTATTACGCTTTTTGTCCGACAATCAAAAATGGAGAATCAGGGACGGGCTATGGCAATGCCATTCTATCGAACTATAAACTCGCCGATGTTGAGAGTTACTCGCTACCTCATAAGGAACAAACCGAGCCCCGAGGGTGCATGTCGGCGATGTTTACTTGTAGGGGAAGGTGGTTAATAATTCTGGTAACCCATCTGGATCATGAAGACGAAGAAATTAGACAAAAACAGGTAAATCATATCGAGGCAATCGCCGCAAATTCGGATGTTCCCGTAATCATCACAGGCGATTTTAACGAAGATATAACTGGCGCCGAAGGCGAAAATAGAATATGGGAAGGATTCATGAAACGCTATTATTCGGTTTTTGATCTGGCTGGAACAGGTGAGCCAGAGACGTACTTTGGCAAACAGAGTAAAACGATAGATTATATTTTTGTCGACGGTGAATTGATTGATTCCGTGGAAAGAAGCTATGTGGTTACCAATGAACAAACAAACATGGCTTCGGACCACAGACCGCTAGTTGCGGATTTGAGTATCATCGTATGAAAGTGTTTACGTTGTGATTTAGTAAAGGAGAAGAAAATGGCTAAAAACATGATATTGATGGTAACGATTATGTTGATTGTTATGAATAACGCCAACGCATTTCTCTATGAAAATGAAAATGCTGTTTGGTGGGGCGGAGGCACGGGAGACTGGATGACTGAGAGCAACTGGACGGATTATGGTGCGGTTGACTGGCGTATTCCCGGTTGGGTGTCCGGGCATCCGGACAATGATGGTTCATGGACATCCACTTCCAATATGGGATATGCTTGCATTGAGAGTGGTGTGGTCAATATTACTACAGCGTCCTATCCGGATGGACAGGTGTATCGGTCATATATCGGCGGCCCAGGTGAAGCGGCCCTGAATGTCGGCGCGGATACGAGTTGGGGACGCTTTTATACGGGCTGGGATCCAGGTGAAACCGGTATTGTCAGTCTGGTCGCAGGAAGTATGGCCATGAACAGTGACAATTTTTACCTTGGATACAACGGTGATTCGCGATTTTATATGAGTAGCGGTGTATTAAACGCCGGAAAAATTCATGTGAGTTCGGGTGATTCCTCAACCAGCCATGTAGAAATATCGGGTGGTATGCTGAACGCCGCCAAATACCTCGCCATGGAAAGCGGGACAGCAACGTTAAATATAATCGGTTCAGGATCAACCATCTCTGTAGGGAGATTTCAGGCCGATGCCGGTGAAAGCCATATTCTTAGCATAGGGCTGGATGCCGGCGGTGTAACCGCTATTGACGTATTTGGCAATCTTGCCAGCGGTGATTCTTATGAAGGTGCGACGTTGAATGATCTTGTAATTCAGGTGAATGCTCTGCCTGGCTTTAGCGGAGGTGTAGGCAGCATGTATGACATCATGACTTCCGCCACGTTTATTGAGCAAAATGGTTTAAACGTGGTGAGTAATATCAGCGGACTTGATTTCGATTGGGCCATTGTCTCTGATGGTAATAACGAAATTCTCAGGCTGACCGCTGTTCCGGAGCCGATGATGATACTTTTATTGGGAATTGGCGGTGTTGTTGCTAAATCAAGACGGAAGAATTAGATAGAAAGGACAATTCAATGAAAAAGTTATTTGTATGTTGCATTCTACTTTCAACAGGCATCGTCGGCAATGCCTCTGTTGAAGATGTATTCTGGACAGGGGCCAACCCTGGTAGTTGGATGGAGCCTTCTAACTGGACTGAAAACACAACGGATGGTTCGGCCTGGCATATTCCAGGGATGATTGCAGGAAATCCCTATAACGACGGTTCATGGACGTTAACGTCCAATAAAGGGTATGCGATTATTCAGAACGGTACAGCAGCTATCGATTGGAATATATCGCCGTACACGGTTCCTGACGGAAGAATAGAAAGAATCTATGTATCCGGCGCCAGTAATCCCACGTTACATATCGTTAATGACGCCAGCGCATACAAATTTTGGGTGTCTTATAATTCCGGTGATTCAGGAGTTGTCGTTCAGGATAGCGGTAATTTTACCGTCACCAGATTATATCTCGGTGATTCCGGAACAGGTGAATATACCCTTAATGACGGCGTGCTGGCATCGAATGGCTTATATAGCTATATCGGCGTAAATGGCAACGGGATTTTAACCATTAACGACGGGCAGGCTATCTTGGATGGTCTTTATGCCGGTTACTATAGCGGAGCGACCGGTACGATCCATGTTAACGGTGGAAGTTTGACTCAAACCACCAGTGACGAATACTATTTTATCCTTGGTTACAGCGGCGGTATGGCGACATTGAATATCAACGACGGAACGGTAAGCATCGATGATCTTTTTGCCGGCTATAATTCCGATTCCGTCGGAGTCGTCAACATGATCGGTGGTAGTGTTTCATTCCCGGGAACCACTCATATTGGGGAAAACGGTCATGGGGAATTTTATCAGAATGCCGGTGACGTGACGGCACGGAAGATTTATTTAGGCAATCAGGTCGAAGGTGACGGAATATGGGAAATATCCGGAGGTTCCTTAGCGGTCACCGGTTTTATCTCAGGAGGTTACAATCAAAGCACATTTTCTGTTAAAGGTTCCGGAGCGACTTCGATTGATACTCAAAGAATCGTAATCGGCGACGACAGCGTGCTTTTACTAAGTCTGGACGTCTCCGGAGTCACACCGATTGAAGTAACAGGCAACAAGGCCATTGATCCAAACGATTATGAAGGAGCGGTTCTCAGCGGCACTCTGAAGGTCGACACATTAGCCGGTTATGTTGGCGCCGTGGGGAGCACATACGATGTGTTGATCTCAGACACCTTCATCGATGCGAGCCAACTTGCCATTGAAAGCCTTAATATGAATCATACATTTAACTACAGCGTAGTGACCGCAGGGCCTCAACAATTACTACGACTGGAGGAAATAGAAGGAGTATGCGGTGACGCGTCACATCCGTATCCGGTTGGTGATATATCCGGACCCGCCGGTGTTAAGGATTGTAAAGTGGATTTGTATGATCTGATGAAACTTGCGGCCCATTGGCTGGAGTGTACGTTTGATTGCTTGTGACGGCGGATAAATCAATAGGGCGTGTAAACCCATACATGCCTTATTGTTCTATTTTATTACACGGCATGAAGAAGATTTTTTGCATAATATTATGTCTTGTTTTCATGCAGGCCCTCCAGGTAAATGCGGAGGTTGTGCCCGTTCTGAATGCCGGCTTTGAATCCGGAGCGACGGCTTCGGTTGCGGACCATTGGGTGGAACGACCTGGCGAGGCGACAAATTCGGTCTATTTCATGCCCGCTGAGGGCCCCTATGATGAACCCGGATTTATTACCGGTCGCGCAGCTTCGATAAAATCAACCTCTTCGGCCTATATTGAGCAGGTACTATTGGGAATCACGGCCGGGGATTATGATTATTATATCCTGAATTTCAGTATCGGCTATCGCAACGATGTGCAAAACGAAGGCGATATTTATCCCGTGAGGATTTCGATTTGGGATATTAATCACGATATGGAAATTGTCGGCGAAAACATACGGATTATTGCACCGGGGGTGGATAACAGTCAGTCGCCGAATATAGGCTCCATTGTTAACCGAACGGCGATTCTAAACATTGACATATCGAAACATTCAAACGAAAATGTATCGCTGCGCTTTTCCAATCAATATGACTCCGGCGGACTGGGGGCCGGCGCCACGATGGTTATTGACAATGTTTTCCTGGAAGGATTTCGGCGAACGGCTCACTGGCGATTTGAAAACAATTATGATGATGCATTGGGAGAACATCACGGATTGCCTTATAACCAACCGAATTTTATTGATGGGATTTCAGGACCTGCAGGCAGCAAAGCCATTGAGTGTGATTCCGATCAGCAACAGGCTATCAAGGTTCCCTATGTCCAGAAAGCCTTGTCTCCGGAAAGTTTTACTCTGACGGCGTGGATCAAGCCCTATGTCGGTTCATCCGGCGCATATAGGGCGGTCATCAGCAACCGCGATACAGATCCCCGCAGCGGATATGTGCTTTACGCGACGAATACAAATGCCTGGTCTTTATGGACAGGCGCATCCGGAGGGTGGTACAAGCTTAACGGCCCGCCGGCGGAGGAAAACGAAATTGTGTTTTTAGCCGCAAGCTTTGAAGCCACCGGTTCTTCAGGCGATGATTTGATTGGAAACACAAAATTATTTGTAAACGGTCGTTTGGCCGTCGAAGATACCGGAGTTTATTACAAGCCCGTCGTTAGCGGCTATGATCTTCTTATCGGTGCAGGCGCCAATGAACAAGTGTCATTTGATTATTATTTTGATGGGGTCATAGATGATGTATGTATTTATGATGATGTCTTGAATAAGAATCAGGTTGCGGCGATGTACGCCGAAGCATTCGGCTTCATTCAAGGCGATCTGAACGGGGATAGAATTGTCAATTTGCCGGATATAGCCGTTTTGTGTACGGATTGGCTGGCGACATATAGCATTCACGATTTTGAAGATGTGGTTAATAACTGGCTGTTTCACGCGGAGCCATCGAATCTGAGCTTCATGAGTTATAACATTCATCATGGCGTGGGTTTTGACGGCGTTCTGGACTTGGAAAGAATCGCCCAGGTCATTGAGCAAACCGGCGCTGATGTTATAGGTTTAAATGAAGTGGATAATGGTTATTGGCAGGATGTTCACCAGGCGGAGTGGTTGGCCGCTCGATTGGAGATGGATTTTTATTTCGGGCCAACGATAGACGATGCCTTTGGCAATGCGATCTTGAGTAAATATCCGATCATTTGTTCAACCAATAATCTATTGCCGACAGACGGCGGCCAGGAAGCCAGAGCGTGTATCGCGTCAGTTGTTGAAATTCATAACCGACCTGTAACTTTTTTGGTGACACATTTCAGTTTTAATGATCAACAAACGCAAATTCAACAGGCGGATACGAGTTTGGATATTTCGAATTATGCACGCGGCGACATGATATTACTGGGGGATATGAATAGTGAGATTGACTCTGAGCCGATTGGACACATAAAACAAACTTTTCGTGACAGTTTTGAAGCCGCCCAAATCGTTGGTTATAATCCGGGAGGAAGAATTGATTATGTTTTTATTCCGTGGAAATTCAATGGATTAGTCAATTTTACTGAAGTGGTGCACACGAATCTTGCTAATATCGCATCCGATCACAAACCGGTAATTTGTCACGTGACCGTCTGTCCCTGACAATTGATATCAATTAATGTCTGTCGGCGAACAATACAGATTTTTTAATCTGTGGGAGAAAGTGCGTGTATGTACTGCGTTCCGAATGGATTCACTACAGTTCATAATGAATGGAGATGCCATGAAACATGAAAAACAACAACACGGATTTAATTTTTCCTATTTTCTAATCAAAGGGAGCATGATGGCGCTTTGGATCGTATCTATTGGGCCAGCGGCGACCTTGACAGTCACCAATCCTGATTTCGAGACCGGCGATGGAGAGGGTTGGACTAAATCACCAAACATCTATTTTAACGTGGAGTACAATGAGCCCGGCACTATTATGGGCCAGGCAGCTTCAATTAAATCTACCGGCAGCGAATATCTTTATCAGGAAATAAACGCTTACTCTGATTCGTATGACCTTTATAAAATAAATTTCGACTTGGGTTACCGTTGCGATACATTCCGAGGCGGGGATATAGATGCAGTCAGAGTTTCTCTTATAGATTCAGTTACGCTGTATGAAGTGGCAGGCGAAGACATTATTGTTGGTCAGCCGTATATTAACGACGATCAGGTTCCCAATGTTGACACCATTGTATCGAGACGGGTAGTGTTAAGGGTTGACAGAAATGCGCAAATGCATAATAAATTGCTGCTGTTTTTCAGCAACTCACACTCAGAAACCAATCCCAGTAAGGCAACAGCCGTTTTAGACAATATCGTCGTTAGAGCCTATCGCAAAGTTGCCCACTGGCCTTTTACAGGGACAACGCAGTCAAGTCTTTTATCCGATTTAACGGATGAACATAACCTTTCTCCCCTGCCCGGCAAGTCTGTTGGCGTCGGCACTCCCGGAGTAGGAAATACGGGCAATTGTTTCTATCTTAGAAGTCCTTCGCCGTATTTGAAATTTGGCGCTTATACTGCTCAGTCCAGCAGTTTTAACAATGTTTCTTTTTCGCTTACGGCTTGGGCATGGATGCCGTCATCATGGAGTAATTGGGGAAACTACCAGTCATTAGTTTGTTATCGTCAGTCTTACGGAGGATTTACATTATACGCCAATAGCAATGATGATTGGTCTTTTTGGACAGGCAACGGCAGTTCATGGGATAAGCAGAATGGCCCTTCAATTATCCCTGATCAGTGGAATTTTATAGCGGTTACCTTCGAAAAAGACGCTGATTATGACGCCGGCAGAGTCATCGGAACCAAGAGGTTGTATGTAAATGGCAATATGGTTTGCTCAACCTCCGGCGTTGTTTATAAATACAGCGTCGATTCGGCTAACTTTTATGTAGGAGTTGGGGCAACGGGAGCGGAATACTACTTCAATGGCTTCATAGACGACGTTAGGTATTATAACACTCAGCTGCCTTCACTTGAGATAGCGGATATCTATGCCGAAACAAAGGATATGTATACTGCCCCTGATACCGGCGAATATTTCAATGTCATGTCGTACAATATTAAGCACGGCGAGAAGAGCAGTATTAGCGCCGTCGGAGCGGTTATTGATTCATGGAATCCTGCGGTAGTCGGCGTTCAGGAGATTTACAGTAATCAGGTGGAGGACTTAGCAGATGCTGCCGATATGGATTATTTTGTTTTCGGGCCGGCGGCCTACAATGGTACTTATGGTAATGCAATTCTTAGCAAGTATCCAATCTTGACATCTAGCAATTCCCCGTTGCCGCAATCTACTGTAGGCGAGGAGACACGTGCTTTGTTAGTGGCGACAATAGAGATTGAGGGTAAAATGTACACCGTTGCCAACACTCATCTGACTCACGGCACGCCGTTTGAGGGAAGCGGCATTGATGATGAATTTTGGCGAACAGTGCAAATGGACAATATTTTAAACACGCTTAATTATTGTAGCGGCGTTGTTATTTTGACTGGAGATTTTAACAGTAGAGCGTATTGGCCGGCTATTGATCATTCCAAACAGATATTTATCGACACTCATAACATTTCTTCGTATATTGGCGGCGATGAAGGCATAACACGCATAGATGGCATTCTGGTTTCTCATAATCATTTTGATGATAATGTGGTTTTATGGCATCAGGATGTTAGTGCAGGGGCGTCAGACCATTACCCTGTAGTTATTAATATAGAGATTGAATAGCGGTTAATGGATTTAGGCATATTTCAGAATGGCACAGATATAATTCCATGTCTGTGCCATCTGATTTTCGATTTTTTATAGAGTCGGATGTATTTGTGTTTCGCGGATTCAACTCCCAAGTGCAACTCGTGATGTTTTGAACCTCGAGTCATTACAGAATACCTCGTAAGGTGTTTTGAATCCAAGGGTTTTTCTAGGCCGATGATTGAGTCGGTTTTCGATAAAGCGCAACTGGTCATCGGCAGCCCTTTTATCAAAGCCACGCGAGACTTTTTGTTTTTAAAATCAATAAGCATTGCTGAGTTGAACCATATTTTCCGAAGACTGAAAAAATAGATGAAGGAAACGCTGTAATCTGGTATAATTTCCAGAAGTGATGCAAAAATGATATAGGTAGTGGAAAGCATGCAACTTCAACTGTTAGATTGGGCAGTCATTATTTTATATTGTGGGGTTGTACTTGTAACCGGCCTTTTATGTTCGTCAAAGGCGGGACTAAATAAAGAGAATTTTTTTGTCGCCGGCAGAAAACTTCACTGGTTTGTTGCGGGGACATCCATGGCGGCGACTTTCTTTGCGTCAGATACGCCTCTTGTCGTGTCGGGACTTGTCCGAAAAGGCGGGATCTATGAAAACTGGATATGGTGGACGTTAATCTTATCTGGAATGTTCACCGTCTTCTTTTTTTCCGGATTGTGGCGAAGGTCAAACATGTTAACGGATATTCAATTTATAGAATTCCGCTATTCCGGTGTTGCCGCAAAGTATTTGCGCTTAGGCAGGGTAGTATTTAATCTTTTCGGAATGTGTGTGACCATTGCATGGACCACGGTGGCGATATACAAGCTATTTTCAGTGTTATTCAATATTCCCGACATATTGACGTTTACACTGGGAAATATAAGTTATCATTTATCCGCGAAAATGTTTTTAATAACTATACAGGTCTTTGTGGTGTTAGTATATACCGTGTTTTCCGGCTTGTGGGGTGTAGTCATAACGGATATGATACAGTTTATCATCGCCATAGCGGGGGCTATTGTCTTGGCCGTCATATCGCTTTATCATGCTGGCGGGCCGACAGAAATGGTTCGATTAGCATTGGAATCATCCGGAGCAACAAAGGCGCATATAAGTTTCTTTCCCCGTTTTTCAGACGCAGCCAATATTACCGTTTTTACGTTTGGAGTATATGTGACTTTACAATGGTGGCATAATGCCGCCGGAAGCAATATTGTTGTACAGCGGTTGTTGGCCTGTAAAAATGAAAAAAATGCCGCTCTTTCATCATTATGGGGGTTTTTTATCATTGTTGTTGTTCGAAGCTGGCCGTGGATTATCGTCGGTGTGGCGTCCCTGATATACTTTCCATTACAACAAGGTGAGGATCATGAACTGGTTTATTCCAAAATGATGGTGAGATTTCTTCCTGTTGGTCTGAGGGGTTTGATGGTCGCTTCATTTTTAGCGGCGTTTATGAGTACGGTTGACAGTATTTTGAACCTGGCGTCTTCATATCTGGTTAACGACGTGTATATACCATATATATGCAAAAAACCAAAGAGTGAAAAACATTATATTTTCATCTCAAGACTCGCCATCGTGTTGGTTCTTATTCTGTCTATTGTTGCTGCAACTAAAATCGATTCCATTACGTTGGCGTGGAAATATCTCGCAGAAGTTATGGCAGGCACTAGTTTTATTATAATTATACGTTGGTTCTGGTGGCGCGTGAATGCCTGGTCGGAAATATCCGCAATTGTAACGTCTTTTCTAATTGCAAATATATGCAGATTTATACCCGTTATAAATACTGATGAATATTTTGCGGTCCGATTCAGTGCAAATCTTTTGATAAGCACGGTTATATGGATAATTGTCACGTTGGTAACGAAGCCCGTGTGCCAAAATAAATTAGAGGAATTTTTTAACCAGGTGCAACCAGGCGGTTGGTGGAAACCTCTACGGCAAAAACAAGGTCCTACACGCATGAATTTGCGAAATTGCTGGACAGGATGGGCGTTATCAGTGATTTCTCTTTATGCGGCTCTATTTGGAGTTGGCCATTTATGTTTGGGTGCTTATACGAAAGGCGTTGTATTATTAATAGTATTTATAATATTTGGAAGATTCGCTTTGCAAAAAATGAAAATGATTTTACAACAAAACCAAGTGTATAAACCATTCTTGGAAAAGACGAATACTACTCTCCATTAACCAGCCATTTGGGCCGGACATGATTTTTCCCAATAGGGCATACAAAACAGTACAAATGACTTCCAGACTTTTTTGTATCCAACTACCGAAAAACTACCGTTAATAGAACTCAATAAAACGCCATAGAACGCTTTTAAGTGCTTGTAAATGCTTATTTTCTGATGATTTAAAATTTAAAATGGGCTATGAATCCGCCGCTCTAACCATCTGAGCTACGCCGCCTTATGGCGATACTATACTTGCCGACCGGAGCGATGTAAAGCTATTTTCGGCATCCAGGCTTAATCCAGCTTGAAATACCACCGCACGCCCAAAGTGAAAAGTCGTTTTGGTAAAAGGGTTTGCAATCGAGGCAGCCAGACACTATCCGGTCCAATCCGGTAACGCAGTCGGGGGCGCGAACTCCGGCATATCCGCTCCACCAATCGGGCAAGCCTGGCCGGTTCGGAACCGTGACGTACGCCTTGGCCGAAATAGGCGTCCACATAGGCCCGTTGATGGTTGTAATCCTCTATTGGCTGGCCGGCATTAACAGCGGCCTGGACGATGCCGGTCTTGAAAAAACCTGGCTCAATCATGCTGACGTAAATACCGAAACCCCGCACTTCCGCGTTAAGGGCTTGGGTATAGCCCTCCAGAGCATATTTGGAGGCGCTATAAAAGGCCCGATAGGGCGAACCGATAAGCCCGGCCAGAGAGCTGATATTAATGATGCGGCCGTTGCGCCGGGTGCGCATATGGGGCAATACGGCGTTGGTCATCCGCACCACGCCGAAAAAGTTGGTCTCCATGACACTGCGAGCCTGGGCGAGGGTGCATTCCTCCACAAAGCCATTGAGTACAAATCCGGCGTTATTAACCAGCACATCAATCGTCCCTGCCCGCTCAATCACCGTATCGACACAATTCGCAATCGAATCATCCTCACAAACATCCAGTTGCAGCATTTCGATATTGCCTGACGCCGTTTCCCTGAACCGACGCGATGTCCCAAACACCCGCCAGCCCGTTCGGGCCAAGTGCTCCGCCGTTGCTTTTCCCAAACCGCTGGACGCTCCCGTAATTAACGCAACAGGCTTTATCATGATAACCTCCGATAATTTTACTTATTTTCACAAAATGCTATCCCCCCGCCCCAATCCCGTCAAGAAAACGATCATATCCCTGCTCCGATGTAAGGTTTGATTTGAACCGGCCTTTTAAAAGCTATATAATCGGAATCGCGCCCACATGAATACACTGTATGATATGAGAAATGTTAATGGCCCAAAACGAAAATGCTCAAAATAATAGCGATTTTTTAAGCACCTTATTTGGTTGTAATGATATCATCTGCCATACCAAACGAACCAACCGCGACGCCATCCTGATGGAATTGCTGAAATTGCTAGCACGTGAGCATGACATCAGCAACATCGAGGAAATTCATCGCATCATCCAGGAGCGCGAAAGCGATATGCCCAGTGTGGCCGGTGTTGGGGTCGCCATGCCCCACGCTCGCCTTGATAAACTAACAAAAATAACGTTGGGTATCGTTACTTCAGAAGAAGGCTTCAGCTATACCGGCGACGGTCAAAATTTAGTGCATTTATTGATCCTTATTCTTGCACCCAAGGCCGACCCGGAGGCTTATCTACACACCCTCAGCTCCCTGGCGAAAATCTGCCGCAACCCCGATGCCGCCGCACACGTTGCCGCCCTCAAAACACCGGAAGCTATCCGGAACTATTTCAAGTTTGAGGACCAATAATCCCGAACACCATAAGCAACAAAAACAACAACTGTCTCTACGTCATCCCCTCATCAAGAACATGACCACATCGGCCTTGCTGGATACGTGGGAAGTGCAGAATTGCCTAAAACCCGACTGGGCCAAAAATCATTAAAAACCTATCCGCAGATAACGCAGATTTTCGTAAAAAGGCCGTTTTGGGGGATTTTAAATCTGCGTTCATCTGCGCTATCTGCGGATAAAATTCGGTTACATTTACTCCGGCAAATCCTCCGGCGCAACATCCGTAACGCTTAAATCGCCGTATATGACGCGCCAGGTTTCCGAGTCCTTGGGCTGGTACCAGAATATAGGCGTCGCGCCATCACCAAATTCCACTCCCTTGCCGGCATAATGCCATTGCCCCTGTCCTTTAAAAAAGCGAATAAACACCAGGCCTTGCGCCCAGCGCATAGCTGTTTCGGTTTCCTGTTCTTCGGAAAGATTGGCCCGCTTAAATCCCTGATCAATCTTTGGTCCAAGTTTGACAACATTTTCAAGATTAATACTGTCAGGAAAGTGACCATCTTCGATGAATTCGGCCCAGATGCGCAGTGTCTCGATAAAATCGCTTTCAACGACATTTTTAAAATCAACCTTACCAGCTTCCTGAACTTTGTAATCTTCAGGTATCTCCAAACTGAATCTGGATTCATCGAGATCAACGTCAAATTGCAGATTATTACATACTAATTGCATATTGGGAGTTTTTTGCGCAATACGAACGGGCAATGTCGTCTCCGGATCAACCCAAATGGTAATTGTTTCCTTGTTGTTTTCCGCAACAAAAACATGGTATTCATACCCATCTATCTGCTGCAAACTTTGATCATGAATTTGATATGCTTTTATATCCTTCATCTTGACTACAATTTTCTGCAACCACTCCAGGTAATTCTGCATATCGCCGAGGCCTTCGAGTTTAACATACGCGGCCGTTTTTTCGGCATGAACAAGACTAAGTACTTTCATTTCCTTGAGATCGATAATTATGTCTACATCAGGTAAATTGGATACGGTGCGACGGATACGTGAACCCATTACTTCATCGTGTATCACCGACTGCCGTCCTTCCGACCCCACAAGGATATCCATGGTTACCGTGCGGGCGTGAAGAATAGGCTGAAGAACCTCCGCCAAAACCACCGAAGAGCCGGAACCGTGAAAGTAATTAATACCTATAATAACCGCCACAATGATAACCGCCGTAGCGGCGAATTTTATTATTTTGCTTTTCATGATTTTTCTCCAAAATGAAATTGCTTCACTTTTCGCGGATCGCGCCTCGAATTCATGGGCTGACAATTCGCGAAGTTGGACCAGGAATCGTTCATCAGGTGACGTTTTTCCCGATTCGATAGTGGAAAGCAGCGAAGCAAATTGTTTATCGTTTTGATTATTGTTTATCATAGCGACACCTCTTTACCTGCGGGCGCCGATTGGGTTAATGTCTTGAACGCCTTGCGAAAGGCCTTTTTCGCCCGGACTAATCTCGATGTCACCGCGTCAGAACTACATTGGACATTCTGTGCTATTTCTCTTGTCGGTTGACCGTCAATATATTTGGCCATGAGCACGGTCTGATAATCAGCAGGTAACTGGTTTAAGGCCGATCTTACCAGTGTCGCCAGTTCGCTAGCTTCGAGCACATCCGGCGGCGGGGCGGCTTTTTCATCTATCCAATCAATGGTTTGGCCATCCAACGAATGCCACCATGTTTTCGCCTGGGCGAGGATAACGTTCGCATCCTGTTTACGATAATGCAGGGCAATTTGCCGCCGGGCGATGCCCCAAAGCCATAGCCACAACATGCCGCGGCCGGGATCGAAATTCCGGGCCGAACGCGCCGCCGCCAGAAACGTTTCCTGCACCACATCCGCCACCGCCGGACAGGCATAACCCATCAGCCGGGCGACATTGGTCCAGACCCGCCGGGCATAAGCCTCATACAGCCGTAGCCACGCCTGACGGTCGCCTTTCTGCAGGCCTATAGCAATTTCCCGCTCTGCATCTTTATCCATTTTCACCTTCACGGACGCCCGAAAACCGGTTTCCGGCTTAAGCCTTCATTATACTATTTGCGTTTTGGTTTGAAAAACTGTCGCAAAAAATCCCCAAATCATTCCCGGCCGGTAATAAACGCTTTTCCCCAGGAAGAAAATTCCATCGTGTCCACATACCATCCTTGACATAATTACCGCCCGGATTTAGGATAATGCCATGTTTTAGACCGCTATAAAAAGGGGATAAACATGAACGATAAAAGTCCACCGGCCGTTAGGCAAAAAACCTTTGAGGAATTGAAAAAGGTCAATCAATTCCAGGCCGAATACTGGAGCGCCAGGGATTTACAGCCACTATTAGGCTATTCACATTGGCGCAATTTTGAAAAAGCCGTTAATAAGGCCACAATTTCCTGCGAACAGTCGGGCAATAAGCCGGACTATCATTTTGCGCGCGCCGACAAAATGATCGTTCTGGGAAAGAGCTTGTCCCATTCATAGTTGAAAGTCAAAAATCGATGGCTACTCCCGCCGGATGTTGTGGTAACATCCGGCAGATTATCTAC
>JAFGBA010000162.1 GCA_016933395.1 Sedimentisphaerales bacterium
ACGTCCGAAAGTTTATAATTAAATATTGCAGAGATGAGGAGAAAAGTTATCGGAAGTTTTCAACCGGTAATTGGTTAAAATTTGTAGATTAAGGTTTCGCTCACCGCCGGAGCACGGCTGCGGTAAACATTGCCTCGCCATGGTGAAAAATCATTGCGATGGTTGAAAGTGAGGTTGAATATGTCTTTCAGGTGATGGCCGTCCACTTGCAATGTCAGGGTGGCGCCGGCTTGGTGTTCCAGGCCTTGAAATCCCCTATAGAAACGGACCTTTCGTAGAGATCGGGATGACAATTAAGGAGGTTTATTAGGGATACAAAAAAATGCCTGGCTGAATCATCCGTCGGTCGGGGATGGTGGGTACGGATAATCAACCAGGCAAAATACAGTATTCCAGGCGGTTAACCCCGACAGCCGCCGATTTGTCTATATGTTCTCTGCACAAATATTATAATCCCATGTATGAAAGTTGCAAGCATTTATTAGCGTGAGAGTTGTAGAAAAATTATTTTAGCAAAGTAATGTGAATTTTATATAAAAGATGATATTTGTGAATATTTTCCGTCTTAATGTGCACATTCTCATCGTTTTTACATAGTTCAAATGAAGTAAGAAGAGGGGCGTATGAAGCTTTGTCATTAAAATGTGACAAATATCACAAAATTTTACAAGAATCCAAATCAATATCTTTTGGCCCAGATGATTTTAGGCATTTACTAAAAAATGTGTATTGACAAGCTTACAAGAGCATCCTAACTTTATGATTCGCGCGGCGTCAAGGGGAGCAAAATAGCCGTAACATTGTGTATGTTCGGGAGTTATAGTTATGATAGAGGCGAAGGACTTACATCGTAGTTTTGGCCCCATCAAGGCCGTGGACGGTATCAGTTTTTCTGTTGGCAAGGGTGAAGTGCTTGGTTTTTTGGGGCCGAATGGAGCGGGCAAGAGCACGGCCATGAAAATGCTTACTTGTTTTTTGCCGCCTGATAGCGGCACTGCCACAATTTGCGGCCATGATATCGTTAAAGATGCGATCGGTGTGCGACGATCGCTGGGCTACCTGGCGGAAAATGCTCCGGCTTATGGGGAAATGACCGTGGGGTCGTTTCTGAATTTTATCTGCGATGCCCGTGAGATTAACGGTGCGCGGCGTAAAAATGCTTTGGAGCGAGTTGCGGCGCTGTGTTCTATTGGTTCGGTATTTCATCAAAGTATCGAAACGCTTTCAAAAGGCTACCGGCGCAGGGTTGGTCTGGCCCAGGCGCTAATTCATGATCCGCAGGTGCTGATTCTGGATGAACCCACGGATGGGCTGGATCCGAATCAGAAGTTCGACGTGCGAGCGCTCATCCAGGAAATGGCGAAAAACAAGTGCATCATTATTTCCACCCATATTCTTGAGGAGGCCGAAGCCGTCTGCAACCGGGCGATTATTATTGCCAAGGGTAAAATCCTGGTCGATTCCACGCCCGCCGAACTTCGGCAAAAGCATCAAATGACTCTGGATGATATATTCCGTAAAATCACTGAGCATCAGCGCCGCGCCGCGGCTTATGCGCCGTTGAATTAAAGGCAGTTAAGGTTCGTGGGATGAAAAACATATAGGAGGTTCTCTTGAAAGGCTTTTCTGCGGTTTGCAAACGGGAATTGAAGAGTTACTTCTCCACGCCGCTGGCGTATGTATTCCTGTGCATTTTCCTGGCTGTGGTTACAGGATGGACCTGGACGAAAGGTCGTTTTTTTGAAATGCGCACAGTGGATTTGCGGATTTTTTTCAGCACCATACCGATAATTATTGCTATTTTTGCGCCGGCGACGGCGATGCGGCTCTGGTCGGAAGAACGCCGCAACGGCTCGATTGAATTATTGATGACCCTGCCGATATCCACCTCGGCGGCGGTATTGGGCAAGTTTATCGCCGCGTGGTTGTTTCTGGGGATTTCTCTTGCGGCGACATTTCCCATGCTGCTGACGGTCGCTTATTTAGGCTCGCCCGACTGGGGACCAATCATCACGGGTTATCTGGGCAGCTTTCTACTGGCGGGCGCATGTTTAGCGGTGGGTAATTTCTTTTCAGTATTGACCAAGAACCAGGTGATTTGCCTGGTCCTTTCCGTAGTGGCCTGCGCCATTATGATGATTCTCGACTTGCCCAGCATCCAGGATTTTCTGACGGCCATATCGTCACCTTTGGCGCGGCTGATGGAATCGATGAGTTTCCTGACCCATTTCGAATCCATGCAGCGCGGGGTGTTGCAGGTGCGGGATGTGTTATTCTTTTTGTTAGTGATTGCCGGGTGGGTCTTTGCCGGCGGGATTATGCTTGAGGAAAGGAAGGCCGCCTGATGCATCGTTTAATGCGTGCGTTATTAGCATTATTTTTCACGATAGTGATAATTATTTCCGCGATTGTGCTGATGCGCCATTTCATGGGCGCCTGGCGGGCGGATCTGACCGAACAGAAGCTTTATACGCTTTCCGGCGGCAGCAAAGCCATTCTCGCCCGTCTCAATCAGCCTGTCACTCTGAAGCTTTACTACGCCAAGACGGCCGCCATGAAAGCGCCGGATATGATCCGTGATTACAATAATTACGCTCAATTTGTCGAAGAGTTACTCGGTGAATACGTTCGAGCCGCCAACGGCAACATCAAGCTGGAAGTTATTGACCCGCGGCCTTTCAGTCAGGATGAAGAAGACGCCCTTAAATATCGTCTGCAACGCCACCAGATAACCGAGGAGGAAAGTTTCTTTTTCGGTCTGGTGGTGCAAACACCCTTTGGCGTCACCAAGAGCATTCCCTTTTTTGCGCCGGACCGCAAGGCATTTGTTGAGTACGACGTATCACAATTAATTGATTCGGCCGTACGCCGCCAGAAGCAGCGCATTGGTGTGCTTAGTTCTTTGCCGGTGATGGGGGAGGATCAGACCAGCTATATGGCCCAGATGAAACGCATGCAGGGTCAGCCCTTGCAGGAACCTTGGATTTTTATCCAACAATTACGGCAGCGTTATGAGGTGAACGAGATTAAAACGGATGTCGAGGAGATTAATCCTGAAGATGTCGATGTTTTGCTGGTGATTCACCCCAAGGAATTCAGCGAATCAACGCTTTTTGCCATTGATCAGTATCTGATGAAAGACGGCAAAATTATCGTGTGTGTGGATCCTCACGCCTGGGTGGACCAGCCCGACCGCATGGCGCAAATGAGCGGCCAGATGCCTTCGAGCAGTTCCAATATGCCGATTTTGCTAAAGACCTGGGGTCTGGAAATGAAAGATGATATTTTTGCGGGCGATCGGTCTTTGGCGATTACAACCTCCTTGTCACAAAATCAGCGGCCCGGTCTGGTCATTGGTTTTCTGGACCTGAAGCCGGATATGGGTTGTTTTAACCAGGAATCCGTCATCACGGCCAGTTTGAATGATGTTGTTGTGATGATGGCGGGTGCGCTCAGGCGCATGGAGGTTTCTGCGTCGTCAGATGAAAAAGGGAATTCTGTGGAAGAGGCCGCCGCCAAAGAGGCGTTGGCGTATTTACCCCTTTGGCAAACCAGCAATCGCGGCAACACCTGGAGTGTATCCGGCCCTTATGAATTGATGATGCCAAATCCCGCCCGCTGGCTGGAGCAATTCAGCGAAGGTAATGAACCGGTGGTGATGAGTTATCTGGTAACGGGTAAATTTCAAAGTGCATTTCCCAACGGCATCGATGTCGAAGTAAAAACCGAAGAAAATTCCGAAACACCTGATAACGGGACGGAAGATACAACCAAGGAAGAAAAGCCCAAAACGAAACACCTTGCCGGTCTTACAGAAGTTCAGGAGCCGGGTGTTGTCGCCGTATTTGCTGATGTGGATTTCATCAGTGATATGCTCGCCTACCAGCGGACATTCTTTGGTGCGGCGGCGCGCGGCGACAATGCAGCCTGCTTAATGAACGCCGTTGACAGTATGGCCGGTTCCAGCGATCTGATACAGATACGTTCCCGCGGCGGCTTCCAGCGTCCTTTTAAAAAGGTTGATGAGATTGAGGCTGTTGCCGCCAAGGAAAATGAAGCCGAACTGGAGAAAATCAACGCCGAAATCGAAGGATTGCAAAAAGAGCTTAACGAAATGGCCTCCAAGGCGAAAAGCATTCAAGACATCATCGCCGGCGCCGAGAAACTACAGGAAACACGTGATATCGAATTAAAAATACACGAAGCCGAGATGCGCCGTCGCGAGGTGCAATTACGCAAGAACGAGGATATTGAAGCCCTGAAATCAAGGTTGATGTGGCTTAATATTGCCTCGGCGCCGGTGGGTGTATTATTGATAGCCCTGATTCTGGCGGTGGTTCGCTACACCCGACGGCGTTCTTACATCAGTCACTCCAGCGATGCGTGAATGGACGTTCGGTTGATTAATATAAAAGTCATGTAAAAAGTGTTTCGGAGCGAAATTTCCATGAGCAATAAAAATTTAACCATATTGGGGATTGTGGCAATCTTGATGCTGGCGGCGGCGGTAGGCGTGACGCTGGTCGGACGGGAAAAATCCCAGGCTCCCCTACCCAATACCTATCTTATACCTGGTCTCCAAACCCAAAATATCGCTAAAATCGTCCTGACGTCCGGAGGCAAGCCGGTCACGCTTAAGCTTGAGGGTGAACAGTTTGTTATTGTCGAAAAAAGCAACTATCCGGCCAAGCTGGACGCCATCGAAAAACTTTTCAACGATTGCATGGGGATTAAAATAGGCGACTTAATCACCGATAATCCCGCAAATCATGCCGACCTGGGCGTTACGGAAGATAAAGCCAAAACCGTGGTTCGCTTTTACGATAAAACTGATGCTCTCATTACGGGCCTTATTATAGGCAACAGCGCCGAAGATCGCCCCGGAACATATATTCGCCTGAACGATCAGGATAAAGTCTATCTCTGCGAGCGGGCGCCTTACTTGAGAGCCAACGCTGCCGACTATATGGATCAGCAGCTTACCCAAGTCGAACGGGACGCCATCGTCAAGGTCAAGGTCACCGGTCCGGATGGAACGTATGCACTAACCCGCAACGACGAGGGGAAAGTCACGCTGGATAGTGTTCCCGAAGGCAAACAGCCCAAAGACAGTGAACTGGAAAATGTTTTCACCGTACTGACCGGTTTGCGCTTTACGGATGTCACTACAGATACCGCAGGTTTGACGTTCGACTATGCTTATTTTTGTCGTTTGAGCAACGCCACCGAATACACGTTCAAACTTGCCAAAAAGGACGACAAAACGTATCTCACCGCTATGGCGGCATATACCGGCGCCGTTCCGAAGGGGATTACCCGTGATGAACCGGAAGAAGAGCTTAAAAAGAAAGAAGCCCAGCTTGAAGCCCGCGACGCCGCTGAAAAATTCAACCAGCGTCATACCGGCTGGATTTACGAAATCGGCAACTGGCAGGCGGGTAAAATGACCAAGTCTCTCAACGAAGTCGTTGAGGATATCCCTAAACCCGAAGAAAAAACCGAAGAAAACAACGACACCCCCGTCGAACCTCAGCCGGACGCGGGCGAGGCGAGTTGATGTATCAGGTTATACCAAGAATTTCACGTATTTTCATCATTACTTGATGTAATATGTCTTGCGGTATTTTACCCAGGATTCTCTGGATTTCTTTTTTGGAGCATGCGAAAAAGGCGTTGCACATGACCGCCGATGAAACGCGGAGTCGGGTGCTTTGAAAAAAGGGGGCGGTATCAGAAAGAACAATCTGCCACGGGAAATTAAGGCGTATGTTCGAGGATAAGGGGACGATAATGATGTTAAGTGAACGCTGATTAAAATCCGCGTTTGATATTACAAGAGCCGGTCTTACTTTCTCGTTGACGGGATCATCTTTGGGGCGATGATTAAAAAGGACGAGATCGCCGGGTTGCAATGAGACGCTCATTCTATTGGTTGCCCATCTTCCAGAGTATAGATATCTTCTTCTGGTTCATCCCAGAAATCGAGAGTTCCGCTGTCGCGGCAACAACAATAGGGAGATAGTTCGAATTCATTACGAGAAGACACAGAAACGGATTCAGTGAAATTGTGATTAATAGTAAAAATCAAATCGGAAGTGATTTGCATACAGCCGTTACTGTCCCGATAAGTCAGTTGCGGAAGAAAATGTTCCTTGTCAAAGAAAGGGATCGGTAAGATACTCATATTTATTCTCCAGACGGATTGTTCAGTAGGTTATATAATTCCCCGTCGTTGAATTTTTTGGCGTCATGCAGTAGGACAAGAAAATCATCCCTACTAAGATCTTTGTCAATGTTTCGATTGTTAAAATCCACGGTTACTTTTATTCCGTACCCGGCGACTTGGGCTTCATCCTGAATCGTTCCTATGGGTGCTATGCGAGTTTTGGTGAGAGGTTCTATACTGATTAAACGATTATATTTTTCGCAAGGTTGATTAAATTTTAAAAAAACTTCTCCATGTGACGGGACGTTTAACTTTGTGAAATGTTTGCAAATCGCAGTTGTGCTATTTTCGCCGCCGGTTGAAAAAATATATTCATTAATTAAACCGATACGGGCGACTTTTCGAGTTTTTTTGAAGCTATCCTGAAAGATTTTGACGCAATCAAGAACTATTTCCTCTGTCGGAGGCAAATCCAACTCTTCATTTATTTGGCAAAGTATATGTGGGAATATAAAAACAGGACCGCGAGGAGGTATTGCAAGTGTTAGCAATTCCGCTTCACCTTTGCCGGGAAAGACGAATCTTTTTTTTGCTAAAAACTCATTCGGAGACTGAACCAGGCTTTCATAAAGATTGGGGTACTTATCGGTGAGTAAATTTCCAAATTCCATGAGATGAGGTCGGTCTAATTTCATTTCAATAACGGGCCTGACATCGAAACCGACTTTTTCTTCCCAATGTTCAACGCGAACTTTCGTAAAACAGAAATTCATAACCATTTACCCTGAAAGTACTTACGGGAAGCCGGCGGCTTGGGTGGTAAAAAACAGCCTTTTTCCAGAAATCCCTTATTACTTCAAAATTATAACTATTTATCGGTAATTAAGCAAGCTAATGTCAGTTTAAAATAGGCTTTTTCCAAGTCTTTGTGTAGCGGTTAATTATATTGATAATCGAGTAGAATAACCCTGTTAATTCAAACCTTAGGCTGTAATAATGGCGTAATGAAGTTAAGGCTGATAAATCCGAATAGTCCTTTGACGACGATCACGCTGCCGGACGTGATTGCCCGGATGACGATGGGGCGCAAGGCGCTTTTTATGCCGGTGAACCTGGCCATCTGCGCCGCGGTTGCGCCGAAGATGTGGAATGTCGAAATTGTCGATGAATGCGTGACAGGCGATCATAGCGCTCTTGGCGATGTAGACGTAGTTGCTATCGGAGCCATGACCACCCAGGCCAAACGGGCTTACGTATTGGCCGATGCCTATCGGAAGTTGGGCGTAAAAGTAATACTTGGCGGTATTCATCCATCGGCCTTGCCGAACGAAGCCCTTCAACATGCCGATGCGGTTTGCATTGGTGATGCCGAAGGCACTTTGCCCCGCGCTCTCAACGATCTTGTTACCCATCGGCCTCTACAATCGACCTACCATTGGCGCGACAATCCTGATGCTCCCATCGCCACGCCGCGCAAGGATCTGCTTAATCCGCGCGACTATCTGGTGTATAATCCCATCCAGACTACTCGCGGTTGCCCACATGACTGTACGTTTTGCACGACGCCGGCAATTTTTGGCCGCAAATTCCGCCAGCGCTCTGTCCGTGGTATTATCGAAGAAATCAAAGATGCCATGGAACACGGCAGCCGATTTTTCATTTTTAGCGATGACAATTTCGCCGGCAATCACAAATGGGCCTTGGAATTATGCCACGAATTGATGCCGCTGAAAGTCAAGTGGGCTTCTCAATGCGATATTCTCATCAGTAATAACGATAAATTGCTTGCGGCCATGCGGGCCAGCGGCTGCCAAGGGCTAATTTTGGGTTTGGAAAGTCCCAATCCCGCCACCCTTACTGAGGCTCAGAAAAACTACGTAAAGGCGGATAGCTACCTGGAGCGCATTCGGCGGATTCAGGCGCATCATATAAGCTTGTGGGGGTCGTTTATTTTCGGCTTTGATAACGACGACTGGCGCAGTTGTCAGGCCGCTGTGACTTTCGCCCATCGCGCCGGATTGGTGATGAGCTGCTATCCGATTCTCACGCCGTATCCCGGCACGGCCGTATTCGAGGAATACAAACGGCAAGAGCGGCTACTGACCGAGGATTGGGACAAATATAACGGCGCGACGGTAGTATTCGAGCCAAAACGCATGACCGCCGAACAGTTAAGGCATGCCCAGATGGCGGCGTTTTGCGATTTTTATCGGCCTCGTAGTGCCTTCGCTCGGCTCAAACTCTGGCCTTTCAAGAAAAACAGTTGGTTAGCGAATCTGGCAATCTGGCGCGGTCTGCGGTATTATTACCACAAGAAAGGCCGGCCTATACCCAGCTTTACGGATTTTGCCTGCGGCCGGATTGAAGAAGGAAATTAAATTGATACGCTATACCCCTTACGGAAAACGAGAAATTCTCATTATTTGGCTGGCCGCGGTATTACTCGGTACGGCCTTACTTTTTGTCTGGCCGGATGCGACACCCTGGACCCAGGTTGGGGCGCTGGCGCTGGGTTTTATCATAACTTTATTTTTCCGTGACCCGCAACGAGACATTCCTGATGATATAAATATCCTGCTAGCCCCTGCTGATGGGAAAATCACCGACATCGGTCCCGCCGATGAACAGGAATTTCTCCATGAGCCGGCTATTCGCATCGGTATCTTTCTCAGTGTTCTGGATGTCCATATCAACCGCGCTCCCTGCACCGGTAAAGTGGCTTATCTGCAACATCATCCGGGTAAATGTATTAACGCCTTAAGCTGGAAAGCGGCTTCGGAAAAGAATGAGGCCATGTCGATGGGTCTGAATTGTCTGGACCATCCAGCCGCTAAAGTACTTGTTAAGCAGATTACCGGCGCCATCGCTCGGCGTATCGTCTGTTCCTCCCGGATGGGTCAAACCATATCATCCGGTGAACGCTACGGGATGATCAAATTCGGCTCGCGAACGGAATTATACTTTCCCACCTCGGATGTCGCTGAAATTGCCGTCAAAGTCGGCGACACCGTCCGCGCCGGCGAAACGATTCTGGTGCATTACACCCAACCCGCCGGAGTGACCGTCGACATTTGAACTTTCCGCCCAAACCGGCTATATTAAACCGTGTCGCGGGCATCTTGCCC
>JAFGBA010000163.1 GCA_016933395.1 Sedimentisphaerales bacterium
CCACCCGCCCGAAGGCGACGATTATATAGCTAATTCTCACCCGAAACTTGCTTTATCCGTAAACAAACTCATTTATTCCGGCTGGAATCGGTAACCAATCTCGCGCACGGTCAAAATAAAACGCGGAGCATGGGGATCGGGTTCGATTTTATTGCGCAGGGTGGTGACAAAACGGTCGATGCTGCGTGAGGTTACAAATGTCGAGTATCCCCAGACGTGATTGAGAATCTCATCACGGGTCAAGGCTCGACCGGGGCGCTCCAGAAAATAGCACAGCATCTCGAATTCCCTGGGGGTGAGATTCACGGTTTGACCGTTGCGGGTAAAGACTCGTGACGCGACGTCCAGATGACAATCGCCAAAATGATACTCGGTAGGCTGTTCATCATCACGACGCCGCAGAAAAGCCTCCACGCGGGCGATGAGTTCACGTATGCTAAAGGGTTTGGTGACGTAATCATCGGCGCCAATGTTCAGACCCAGCACCACGTCCGCTTCCTGTCCCTTGGCGGTAAGCATAATGATAGGAGTTTCGATCTTTTCCTTACGCAGCAACCGGCATACTTCATAGCCATTGATTTTGGGCAGCATAATATCGAGGATAATCAAGTCCGGCCGCGTGTCCAAAGCGAGATTAAGACCCTGTTCGCCATCGACGGCGATTAAAACACGATAGCCTTTAAATCCAAAGTTATCCTGAAGGCCGCGAAGCATGGCAGGATCGTCTTCGATAATTAGCAGCGTGTGCATGGAGGCGTTATTCCGTGGTTCGAATAGGTAAAGTTACCGTAAAACGACTGCCCTGACCGGGTTTGCTTTCGACGCTAATATCTCCTTGGTGGGCGTCGACGATGAATTTCACGATACTCAAACCCAGGCCGCAGCCTTGCGACGGGCGAGAAAGCGTCTGATCGGCCTGATAAAACCGGTCAAAAATGCGACGCTGCGTCCGCCGGGACATCCCCGGCCCGTTATCACTGACCTGTATGTATAAGCGAGAATCCTGTACCCAGCTCTTAAGCGCAATTTGCTTGTCGGTATCGGGCGTGTATTTGCAGGCGTTGTCGAGCAGGTTAACCAACACGGTAACCAGGGCGTCATGATCGGCGGTAATTTCGGGTAAATGTTCCGCAATATTCAGGTCGAATTTACAATGATTGTTGGAAAACTTGGTTTTGACGACATCCACGGCGTCTTCAATAATTGCGGCGGGACTGACGGGCTGAAAATCAAAAGCCTGTTTGTTGCGCTCCATGCGGGAAAACGACAGAAAATTATCGATCAGTCGGCTTAGCCGCGCGTTTTCGCGGCTCATCAATTGTAGATACTCGAACACCAGTTGTTGATCCTTATACTTGCCATCGAGCAAGGTATCGACCAGCACCCGCGTCGAGGCCAACGGCGTTTTGAGTTCATGGGTAACCGTAGCGATAAAATCGTTTTTGAGTCGATTGAGCCTGATTTGCCTGCCAAGAGTCTGGGTGGCGATGACCCCCGTAACCAGAATCAACGCAATAACCAATATGCACGTCCAGGTGTAAAGAGCGATTTGCTTGCCGGCGGCATCATCAAAAGCCGAATCATCAACATACAATTCCACCGTCCAGTCGGGAAAATATACACTTCCTAGCGGCGCCGTGAAAAACGGCTTGCGGTCGGCGATCATGGAACCCGCGACAAAATCGTCTTTTTCATTATATATACGGCAAAACGAGGGTAGTGCTTCCACTTCTTTAATATATTCACTCAGGCACTGCGTTACATATTCCTGAGTGAATATCATCATCGAGGAGTGATGCCCTTTTATATGATGTAATACGCCGTATAACGGCTCCGAAGTCGCCAGACGAAAAATACCTTTCTGGAAATCGCTAACAGATAATTGAGGATAAAAAGGAGCAACTCGCAGGGATATCTCCAATTGCCCGATAAGCCGTTGAGTAAGTTTATATTTGCGGGCGATTAACGGCTCATCTTTTATGCCTGTGGCGTATTCAAGCCAACGATTGAGCACAAATACCTGCAGAGAGGTGGGTAAATAACGGTTTACATGGGGCAATCGGCCCAAGGTGGCGAAATCATCGTCCGTCGCCATGCCATCCAACACCTCATCATAGGTAAGGGATAATTGTTGCAGCAAATTTTTATTGTCGGTCTGATAAAGCAGATCCAACAGCATGATCCTAGCCCGACATTTGTAAACCCGGACAATTATATCACTTTCATCATATTTTGAAACCGCGGCCATCAGTTCCGACATTGCCTGGTCTAATCGATTAAGTTTACGCAAACAGCGGGCGCAGCCAATCTCCGCGGTAATCTTCGTAATATCGTTAATTTGAGGAATTATTGCAATGCGACGGTATTCATCCAAAGCACGATTGGGATCATTTCGGCCAAATTCCAACTCATGGGCCAAGACAAAAACACCGTAATCAACATCGGCATCCTCCACATCCGTCACGGGAAACGTCATCGCGCCATCGGCGTCATAAACCAGAAAACCATCGCCGGCGACCAGGGCCGATGTCCAAAAATTAAGCTGCTCATAACCCAACTTTTCCGCGGCCGCTTTCTCCAGGCGATTTTGATAAATATCCTTAAGTTTTTGCAACATGGCCAGACGCTCATTCCTGACCGCCTGCTGCATGAACCATAACAAACATACGGTGGGTAATACCACTGCCACGCTCAGCAGAAGCACTACCCACCGCAAATGATCGAAAGAGTTATGTTGTCGTTTCGTTTTCAATAAATATCAAATATGTCCTTTTGTCATTCAGGAAGCGGAATATTTTCCAGTCGGAAAGGCACCGGTTTCGGCCTGCCAATAATGTCCGTAATCGTACACGTAACGCTTTTTACCTCTACACCATCCGGCAAAGGATCAAAGCGAAGATCAATAGTATCTAAACCCTCATCGGTCGCAATATTCATATCGTCCGTATCGTCTGCATCATCCATATCGTCATCGGAAGAGCCAGATGAGGAATGGCTTGACGAACTCCATGATGAACTTCCGCCGCCGGACGATTCACCCGTCGAGCCCGACTTCCTGCTTTGGTTAACATCAACCACATCATGTATTTTACCCCGGCTGTCTTCCATCTCAACTTTGATTCGTCCCCTGGCGCTCACAAAATGCTGCATCTCTTCAAAAGGAGTTCGCGCTGTCTGCATGGGAGATGGAGAAACCCCCAACGTAAGCTTAATCCCTTTGGGAGTTTTACGGAACTTTCCCGTGTTGACGGTCACTCCGTTTTCTGTTTTGGAGGTTGGCCGCATCAATTCCTTGCCGTCAAATGTTATCTGGCCTACGATCCCATCGGCTACAAGCAACTCGCCTTCGATAAACCGGATAGACTCCGCCTCAGCGCCGCTTCCGGGCTGAAACAGATGTATGGCTGTTCGGCCGTCGCCCCGACGATATGGCACACCGAGCAGTTCCACTCCCATCGCCGCCGGCGTATCAGGAGATTCCAATTCGTTGCCTTGGTCGTCTTCCCCGCGCACCCGGCCGTTCACTGCGCAAACCAATTGCTGTTTTCTCTCACGTGGTTTGGTATTTATAACTTCTACATCAAGAATCAAATTGGGGCGTTTAAAAACGAATCCACCCCCACCGGCGCTGCCCATAGCTGAAGTCGAAGCGCCTGTTTCACTTTCCGTCATGGTGTTATTTGAACCGCCGCTATCACGGTTTCTCTTACTTTTAGAGGTTGTATTCTGGAATGTCCTCATCGGCGTCATCGGAAAACCGCTGTGTGAAAGAGATGTCCCCCCTCGACCATTATCGCGCCGCACACGGTCCACCGTAATCATATAAGGTCCTGAAGTGGTTTTCACATCCACGATCCGCTCAGACCCTTTCATCTCCGGAGAACCAGAATCAGAGAAGGAGGCATTCTTATCAATTTGCTTGAGAGCCATTCGAGCTTTATCGACAGCAATTTTTTCCTGCGGATATTTGCTTAAAACTTCCCTGAATAATTTTATGGCCTTGGTTTGGTCCCCTTTTCTAAGATAGCACGACCCCAGCCCGTGAGCGGCGTGGGCGGCGTATTTGGATTCGACGTTATCATCATCCAGAATCGACTCATAGAGATCGATGGCCTTGTCGAGGTCGCCGTCAACACCTTCAGCATACATAGCCTCCTGTAAGATCAAACCGGCATGTTTGGCCGAAGCAACGCCCGTAATAATCAGCAGGCCGGATAACATCATAAACATTACAATTCGTTTTTTTGGCATGGCTAAAACTCCTTACACTTGAGGTTTTCATTATATCCGATTGCGCGCTATCGTTACAAGTTATTATCACCACAAGTGTTACGGTTTTGTTACCGTTATATCTTTTTTTAAATTTTTTCATAAAAAATACCCTGCTATTCGTTTCAAGGCCGTCAGTCCCGTCGATAAGGGTTGTCGGATAAATAATTTATGGTAAAATGCCCTTTATTAAGATTCGGATCTATTTACCAAACGTGAGGAGTAGCCATGTTACGCGAGCCAACGGAAAAACTGCTTAGCAAATCGGATTTGAGCTTTAGCGAGGCCCAGGCGGCGTTGAATTCGATACTGGACGGCCAATGCGAACCGGCGGCGGTAGCGGGATTTTTAACCGCCTTGGCAGCCAAGGGCGAGACGGCCCCTGAAGTCGCCGGCATGGCCCGCGCCCTCCGCGACCACGCCGTCCCCGTCCGCCCCAAATCCCAACCATTGGTCGATATCGTCGGCACCGGCGGTGATCATTCCGGCACCTTCAACATCAGCACCACGGCCTCCATCGTCGCCGCCGGTGCAAGCGTGTATATCGCCAAGCACGGCAACCGGGCCATTACCAGCCAGTGCGGTTCGGCCGACATCCTCGCGGCCCTGGGCGTCAAAATCGACGCCGCCCCCGCCGCCATTGAACGCTGCATCGACGAAGCGGGCATGGGCTTCATGTTCGCGCCATGCCATCACCCCACCATGAAATACGTCCAACCCATCCGCAAGGCTCTGGGCTTCCGCACTGTCTTTAACGTCCTCGGCCCATTAGCCAACCCGGCCAATGTCCCCCTGCAAATCGTCGGCGCCGCTCAGCCGTACCTGCTGCCCGTTATGGCCGAAGCCCTCAAACTCCTCGGCGTGCGCCGGGCCATGGTGGTGCATGGCGATGGCACGGATGAATTCACTATCTGCGGCCCGACTGACATGATGGAGCTGCGCGACGGCGAAATCAGCCGTCATACCATCGATTACAGCGACTATGGCATCCCCAAAGCCAATCTCGATGATCTCAAGGGCGGCACGTTGGAAGAAAACGTCGCCATCACTCGATGTATCCTTGACGGAACCATTAAAGGTCCACGTCGTGACGTGGTAGTGCTTAACGCCGCCGCCGCCATTATGCTCGCCGGCGTTGCCCTCGGCATGACCCAGGCCGTCGCCGCCGCCAGGGAAAGCATCGACTCCGGCAAGGCCAAAGCGGCCCTCACGGCTATGGTGGCGATTTCCAATGGCTGATCGCGCCAAGGTCAAAATCTGCGGCATCACTACTCTCGACGATGGCCGCTGCGCCGCCGCACTTGGCGCCAACTATCTGGGTTTCAACTTTTATCCCCCCAGCCCGCGTTATATCGCCCCGCAAAAAGCCCAGATTATCATCGCCAATCTTCCCACCGATGTTTCCGCTGTCGGATTATTTGTGAACGCTTCACTGGAGGATATCCGTCAAACACTGGATGTGTGCCCCCTACCCTGGGTGCAGTTGCATGGAGACGAAGACGCGGACTTCTGTCGCCGCGTCGCCCAACTCGGCGTTAATGTTATTAAAGCCTTGCGCATCCGCTCCGCAGATGATTTGGCCCGAGCGGCCGCCTACGACACAGACGCCCTTCTCCTTGATGCTTACCATCCAAAC
>JAFGBA010000164.1 GCA_016933395.1 Sedimentisphaerales bacterium
GACGGGCTTTAGGGTTTGCTTCAATCCGCCCATGGCGGGTTCCTTGATCGTTCGGCGAGCTTCGGCAAGCAGCGAAAAAACCAACCCGGCAGCCCTAAAGCTTTTTTATTACATTTAGCCCCTGGTGACAACCAGGGGTCGGCGGGACAAATTGCCAGCGGCGGCACAGGGCGGCCGACCCACAACTGTCGTTGTGGGCTAAGCTATCGGAAACATATCTCGCTAAGTAGGAGGCGACAGCGGAGCCGGGTTACTTACAGAACGCTCGCGGCGATCCGGTCCAGCCATTCTGGCTGGGGGCCCAAATCGCCAATGGCTTCGAGTGAAAAAAGCGTTATAATGGGTATTTTGGTTTTGCGGTCAGGCCCGGAGTTGTGCGACAGTGGCGTTTTTGGAAGTCAGTCATATCAGCAAGGAGTACGTCGGCCGGTGGGTGCTGCGGGATGGGTCGTTTGAGCTGGCGGCCAACCAGAAGGTCGGCCTCATCGGCCCCAACGGCAGCGGCAAGACCACGCTGCTGAAGATCATCACCGGGTTCGAACCGCCCGATGAAGGCCGGGTGAACCTGACCGCCGAAGTGCGCATCGGCTATGTGCCCCAGCATGTGGCTTTCGCCGAGGGTCAGACGGTCAGCGATTACCTGCTCAGCGAGCACCAGGGGCGGCGGCGGCGATTGCGGGCGTTGGAGCACGCCGTCAGTGAAAACCACAACAGTCCCAAACTGCCGCAACTTTTGAGCGAATATCAACTCGCCCGCGACGATTACGACCGCCATGGCGGCGATCTCTTCGAGCAGCGGGCGGCCGAAATACTCGACGCCCTGGGCCTGGCCGGGCGGGAACAGCAGGCGGCGGGCAGGCTATCCGGCGGCGAGCAGAACGTTCTGACGCTGGCGGCGGCGTTATTGAACCAGCCGAACCTGCTCATCCTGGATGAGCCGGGCAATCATCTGGATTATCTGGGACTGGCGTGGCTGGATGATTTTCTGAGCCGGTTCCGCGGGGCGGTGCTTATCGTCAGCCATAACCGTTATATGCTCGACCGCATCGCCGACTCCATCCTGGAGATCGACGACGGCAAGCTGGAGATGTTCCCCGGCAACTACACGGCGTATAAGCATATCAAGGCCGAACGCCGCAAGGCCCAGATGCGGGCGTATGAGGCCTGGCAGGAGCGGCTTGCCCATATCGAAAAAATCGTGCAGAAGTTCGCCGACATCGCCCAGGGCCACTCCACCGACCCGGCCTGGGGCAAGCGGCTCCGCGCCCGCCGCTCGCAACTGGAACATGAAAAGGCCAAAAACCTGCAAAAACCCAAGGATGACAAATCACCCGTCAAGGCCCGCTTCATCGCCGACAAGACGCGGGCCGATATCGCCTTGCGGCTGGAGGATTACAGTTGCTATATCGGCGAACTGGAACTCTTTAACAAAGTCAACTGGGACATTGGCGGCGGCGAGCGCTGGGCGCTGGTCGGGCCCAACGGCAGCGGCAAGACCACGTTGCTCAACGACATCGTCACAAACGGAAGCTGGGAGCATCGCCACATTCGTATCGGACCGAGTCTGACGATCGGTTACGCCGCCCAGCAGCAGGAACTCCTGGACCCGGAAAACACGGTCTATGAGGAACTTCTGAACCTGCCCGGCACCACCCATCAGAAAGTGTTGGATATCCTGGCGCGGTTTTTGTTTACCGACCTGGAGATAACCAAGCAAATCGCCAACCTTTCCGGCGGGGAGCGGAACCGCCTGCAACTGGCCCGGCTGATGCTGATTAAGCCCAACTTCCTGATCCTCGATGAGCCGACCAACCACCTCGACATCGCCACCCGCGAGGCGGTGGAGCAGGCCCTGCGCCAGTTCGAAGGCACCCTGCTGGTGGTCTCACATGACCGCTGGTTTCTGGACGCGGTGGTCGATCACGTCGCCGAAGTGGATGAGAAAAGCCTGCGGTTCTATAGTGGCAACTTCACCACCTACTGGCAAAAACGCTACGGCGATAAGCTCAAAGTCGCCGGGCGCATCTCCCAACGCGGCCGCCAGCGTACGGACCGCTGCGAGGAACAGGATAAGCCCAAAACCGGCGGCCGCGCCTGGCAGGAGCGCAAGGCCGCCAGTGCCGACCTGCGGAAAAAGCAAAAGCGCGTTGAGATGCTGGAAGGCCAAATCGCCGAAGCCGAAGCCGCCAAGGCCCGATTGGAAACCGACATCGCCGCCGCTTATACTGCCGGCGATAACGACCGCGGCCATGCCCTCAGCGAAGAGCTGACCCAACTCGCCGCCCGTATTGAGACCTTAATCGAAGACTGGACGCAGGCCACGCACGATTTGGAAGCTACATCGGCAATCGAGTGAACCATGATCCGACATTCCTTGGAAGTAAAACTTGCAGCCTTTCTCGCCGAATATGCCCCGGCGGAAGCGGCCGCCTCGTGGCTGGTGGCGATCTCGGGCGGGGCGGACAGTATGGCTCTTTTGTATGGCCTGGTGCGGTTGCGGGACCAGTCACCGGGTATCGCCGGATTGCATGTCGGGCATGTCAACCACCAACTGCGGGGAACCGATTCCGATGGTGATGCTGAGTTTGTCGCTGAACACGCCGAAAAACTGGGACTACCCTGCACTATCGAGAAGGCGGATGTAGCGTCCGCGATGCGCGAAAGCGGTGAGTCGCTGGAAACCGCCGCCCGTAAGCTACGCCATCGCTTGCTGTCGGACATCGCCCATAGGACAGGTTGCACCATCATTGCCCTAGCCCACACGGCCGACGATCAGGCCGAAACGGTTTTGCATCGCCTGCTTCGCGGGACGGGCCTGCGGGGCCTGGCGGGCATCGCCCCCCGCCGTGAACAAGACAACCTGACATTACTGCGGCCCTTACTGGCGGTGAGCCGCCGGGAGGTGGAGGATTATCTCGCCGCACTGGACATCCCCTGCCGCACCGACGCCAGTAATGCCCGCCTCGACCACACCCGCAACCGCCTGCGTCATGAACTCTTGCCGCTCTTGCGGGCGAATTACAATCCCAACATCAACGATGCGCTCACCCAACTGGCATCAATCGCCCGCGATACACAGGAAATCATTGCCGCCGATGTCGGCGAATTATTGGGTGCACTGGTTAAATCATCGACGCCGCGGCGGCTTGTTTTGCATCGCACAGCGTTAAAGCAACTGCCCCGCATCCAGCAGGTGCAGGTGCTGCATGCGTGTATGGATCGGCTTTCTCTCCCTCAGCGAGACATCACCTTCAGCCATTTCAACAGCGTTCTTGACCTGATCGCCAACGAAACATCTGTACTCCCCGTGCTCAACTGGCCCGGCAACTGGCGACTAAGCCGTGAGGGCGACAACCTGATATTGGATCATTGCCCCCCTCCTAAGCCAGTGATGCAACCCGCCTTGCCGGATGTTCCTCTGAATATTCCCGGCACAACCACTATCCCTATCGGCTACCTCTACTTCGACGCTGCCGATGGTCAAACCCGGCCGCTGGCCATGATTACCATCGAATGCCATGAGCGCACCAGCGTCAGCGATGTGGCCATCTTCGCCAATCCCGAACCCAAAGCCGTCTGGCTGGATGCCGACGCGGTCGCAGGCAACCGGCTCATCCTTCGTACCCGCCAGGCAGGCGACCGCCTCCACGCCCTGGGATCTCCCGGCAGTAAAACTCTCGGTGATTTTCTTACCGACCATAAGGCCCCCATCGCCGATCGCGACAGGTTGGGCCTGGTCTGCGACGAGGCCGGCATCATCTGGCTGCCCGCCCTGACCCTGACTGAGCGAGTAAAGGTTATCCCCTCCACCACTCGCCTGCTGCGTTTGTCCGTTCACAAAAAAGAATAAACGGTTCAACTCAGAAAAAGTTGGTCGTTTTTAAGGATGATTGAGGCTAAAGCAGTAAAAAATAAGGATTTATCGCTTTGTGGACACCAGCCTATATGTGATGTAAGTGGGCGGCACCTCAGAAGATACCACCCCATGCTGTATGCCGCTGCCGAGGCGCTCGGGTCGCTTCCCAGCGTTGCCCTATCCTCCTCGATAGCTTTCACATTATATGGAGACATGCTGGAGCCTTAAAGCGTTAAATCCAAAAAAGTTAAGCCAACATTGGCTTTGTTTTTAACCAACTTTTTCCGATGAGATCCGAATAAACTTATGACAAGAGCTATTTTCAAATATTGGTAATACCGTATCAGGAAAAATGGCGGGTTTAATACGGCATCTTTAAAATAACGCCTCACCTCGTCAGGATATTGCAAGAGAAGACGAAGATATGGAAAATAACAAGCGTTATTCTCCGTTTTTCGTACGTACGATGGGTAGTTCCGCCCAACTTGTGGTGTAGTGAAAAGAACGTTGGCCGAACCGGGTCTTCCAGCGCCGCTCCAGACCACAGGCGGCGGAGAACAATGTTCCGGCCGACATTTGATCATTGACGGCATCCATGATCGCCATGAGTTTTCGCCCTCGCCGGCGATTGGAGATGTCATCGAACAGACTACCCTGCACCCGATCTTCCGGAACGAGTTGATCCAGCAGCACGCCGGCCTTTTTGTAGCGATAGCCTTGACGGTAGATTCTCCGTAAAACGTCCAGGGCATGCGTGATCAATTCCGGCGTATTGTTACAGGCTACGGGCAATTCACAGGTGCGATAATTAACGTAACGCGGCCCGCGAAAAAGGTTGGTCATTATAAAGACAGTAATTACACCCGCCGCCAGTTTTTGACCGCGCAATTTTTCGGCGGCGCGGCTGGTGTAGGCGGCGATGGATTCGCACAAATCCTCCAGGGTTTCCACGGATCGGCCGAAGGACTTGGAACAGAGGATGTTTTTGTTGGGGGCGGCGTCTTCGAGATTCAGGCAGGAACGGCCGCGCAGTTCCCAAACCGTGCGCAGACCGGTAACGCCGAACTTGGTCCGCATCCAGGTGTCGTCAACCTCACATAACTGGGCCGCGGTCATGATGCCTGCACGATTGAGTTTCTTTTGTATACGTGAACCGATGCCCCAAATCGCTTCAACAGGCGCCTGGGATAAAACAACAGTCAAATCGGGCGCATCCGCCAGATTATACACGCCTGTTGCAGGCATAGCTTTTTTGGCCAGATGGTTGGCGAGTTTGGCGAGCGTTTTGGTGCGGCCCAGGCCGATGGAAACGGGGATGCCCGTCCATTGCCGGACGGTGTCGCATATTTGCCGAGCATAGACTGTCACATCGCAATGGGCAAAACCGGTCAAATCCAAAAACGCTTCATCGATAGAATAAATTTCCATCTTCGGCGCGAAACCGCCCAGCGTTTCCATTACCCGCCGTGACATGTCGCCGTAAAGGGTATAGTTGGAGGATAGACACACCACATTGTGGCGCTCGATGAGATGGCGAACCTTGAAAATAGGTGTGCCCATGGGAATGCCCAGCGACTTGACCTCGTTGCTCCGGGCAACGACACAGCCGTCGTTGTTGCTCATTACCAGAATGGGTCGGCCCTCCAGTGCCGGATTAAACACTCTTTCGCAACTAACGTAAAAATTGTTGCCGTCCACTAAGGCGAAAATACGGTTGCTTTGCCGGTTCATAAGGCATGAATTACATATCGAACAACGCCCCAGATAGTTAATTCGGCGTCCGGACATACGTGTTGCGGAGGATAGTTTTCATTTTCGGCAAGCAGTTGAATTCCACCGCAGTTGCGATGCAAACGTTTGACGGTAAGTTCGCCGTCGATGGCGGCAATGACAACGCTGCCGTTGCGTGCGGCCACGGCGCGATCTACGACCAAAATGTCGCCGTCGTGAATGCCCGCCCCAATCATCGAATCGCCGCCGGCCCGCACATAATAAGTAGCCGCCGGGTGTTCAATTAAAAATTGATTCAGGTCCAGCCGACCCTCCATGTAATCATCGGCGGGAGAGGGAAACCCTGCTGCTACTCGCTCTAACTGAAGAGGCAGCAATAGATTATGTTTTACCCTCGCCGAATAAAAGACTTGTACTGTGCTCATGCACCATAACCTCGAATATATATGTTTGGTATATGTTAGGTATTGGGGTGGGCCTTTGCAAGTTGAAAATTATGGACTATCCCCCTAAAAAAAGCGGATTTCGTAAGCTTTTTAATTTCCAAACAGTCAATCGTGCTTGGGGTTGCTGTCGGGATTCGCCGAAACATTTTTGCCAATTGACTCGATTACAGACACAGGAATAGACGCCGTCCGGGACCAGAAGGAAGGTTTTTCGCCCAAACGTAATTCCAAGGTTCCGCCTTGAATGATTTTTCGGTGATCCAACCGAAAATGATTCTGGGGTTCTCCATTATATACGGCGGACTGGATGTAGATGTTACCAGGCTTGAGATCGCGGCAAAAAATTGTAAACGTTTCGCCCGGATAGTATCGCTGGTTCAGATGGATGGTGACCTTGTCAAAAAGCGGCGTTGTGATGTCATAGGCCGGTTCGAGAGCGACGCCTCCCTGAACATCAAACAATCCTATCGCCATCAAAACTCCCAGAGCGCCCATCTGGCCTTGATCTTCATCGCCGTTGTAGCCGCCGTAGGGTGTAATATCTCCGAACGTTTCTTCTTTGACGCGCCGCACCCAGTACTGACTCAAAGCGGGCGCTCCCAGATGATTGAATATATGCGCCAGATGCGTTGACGGCTGGTTCTCGTAATCCACCCAACTAACGGAATGTTTACCATGCGGCGCTACGAAGCGATTGGGTGCGGCCAACTCAAACTGTCGATGCAGCTTGGCGATGGCCGATTCCTTTCCGCCCATAAGTTCCGCCAGGCCGATTATGTCCTGGGGCACAAACCAGGTATAAATCGCCGAATTGCTTTCCACAAATCCGCGTGCATTAAATTCGCCTGATCCTATGGGGTAAAAATCCTTATACCACGAACCGTCTTTTTCCCTGGGACGCATCCAGCCTGAGGAGGGATTAAAACCAAGATTCGGGTCTAGCGCCTTCCCGGCGTCCGGGTCAAAAATATGGCGGTAATTCGCTGAACGCTGCATGAACAAGTCTTTGTCCGTTGTTTTACCCAGGCCTTTGGCCATTTGCGCCAGACACCAATCCTGGTAGGCGTATTCGAGGGTTTGGGCCGCCCCTTCGCGGTGCAGACCCCTGCCCTCGGTATGCAAAGGGATGTAGCCGCGTTCAACGTAATAACCCATCCCGCCGCCAGCGGGGTTGGCCCCGGTTTCATATCCTGCCCGGTCGCGAATGCCGCCGGGAAAGGCGTTTTTTCGCAAACCTTCATAGGCTTTATTGATGTCCCAATTTCGGATGCCCTTGGCGTACGCACAGGCGAAAAACGGCGCTGCCTGATCCCCGATCATTACATAAGTATAGTTGCCGCCGGATGGGCCGCGGGGAATAAGCCCGCCATTATCGTACATGTCCAGCATCGTGTTGCAAAAATTGTCCATAAGTTCAGGATAAACCAGAGACCAAAGGATATCGAGCGACCATTGTGAACCCCACCAGGCATCGAAATTATGATGCGGATAGAGAGGTTTGCCTTGGTCATCAAGTCGCACGCAGCGTACGCGCGGTTTCGAACCGGTGTTATCCATGTAATGACCATCAATATCACTGACAATGCGTCGGCCCTGCAGCGCGTGCCATAAGTCGGTATAAAACTTGATGCGCTGGGTTTCGGAACCCCCTTCGATTTCAATCCGGCCCAGCCAATTATTCCATTCCGCCCGTGATTCTTCCACCACGCGGTCAAAATCCCAATGATCCAGTTCCGCATCTATGTTCTTCCGCGCCTGGCTGGTGCTGGTATATGACAAGGCCACTTTCATCAGGATGGTTTCATCCTTGCGGGTGGGGAATTCCACATAAAAACCGATTTTGTCGGAAGTGATCTCCGCAAGCGGAACTATTTTTCCCTTTTCCCACGCCATGATGTGCATAAAGGGGCGATTCAAACGCGCCACAAAATAGGCCGTAAAGGGTTTTTTCCGCCTACTGGTCGGAGCCATGGTTACAGATCCCTCGAATTCCCGGTCGCTGATTTGTCGGACCGCGGAGTTTTGCATGTCGCCATGCGCAAGCTTCTGATCGAGACTAAAGGCAATATGGCTTTTATCCGACGCCGGAAAACAATAGCGATGAAAACCCACCCGGCAGGTCGAGGTGAGTTCAACCTGGATATCACGATCACTTAAATAAACTTTATGGTAACCCGGCCTAACCATTTCATTATCATGGGAAAAAGTCGCCTTGTTGGCTTCAAAACCCTTTTGTGCCCGGACTTCACCGACACCGGGCATCACCGGAATCCCGGAAATCTGCCAACCATGGATGTGGCTAAAGCAACGGATATATGGTTCATTATAAAGATACCCGGACTCCCAACTGCCGGTTACGTTGGTATCCGGGCTAAGATTAACCATGCCGAACGGGCGGCAGGCGGATGAAAAATAAAACCATCGAGATTTTACCGTGTCAATTTGCGGGCGGACATAATCCACCGGTTTTACGCCTCCTGAACAGCCCGCCGGGTAAATAAAGCAAATAAACAATATTGCGACAAGTTTGCACTTAACCATAAACCCATCCTTATATAACCAGTCTCAACATCTTATAAATCATTCAAACAAACCTGATGCTTCCGGCGGCGTCCACGGTTGAATGCACTCAGGACCATCGTTTTGAACGCGGTTAACCAATCGATTAACCGGATAAGACATCAGATTAGCGGCCGGGTAGGGAGCCAGCA
>JAFGBA010000165.1 GCA_016933395.1 Sedimentisphaerales bacterium
ATCACCGCCACCAGCAACGCCGTCAACCTCACCGACGGCATGGATGGCCTTGCTTCCGGCTGCATCGGCATCGTCTCAATCGTGCTGGTCATCCTGTGCTACGTCGCCTCCGAATATATGTCGCGCAACGTTAGTTGGGCCGGCTACCTCCTGCTGCCCCACATCCCGCAGTCCGGCGAGTTGTGCGTGTTCTTCGGCGCCATCACCGGAGCGATCTTCGGCTTCCTGTGGTACAACTGCCACCCCGCGCAGGTCTTCATGGGCGATGTCGGCTCGCTGCCGCTGGGGGCAGCCATGGGCTACGGCGCCATCGTCACCCGCAACGAACTGCTGCTATTTGTCATCGGCGGCGTATTTATGATGGAGCTGTTCAGCGTCATTCTGCAAGTTGGCTATTTCAAATACTCCGGCGGCAAACGTATCTTCCGCTGTGCCCCCATCCACCACCATTTCCATCTGGCCGGCTGGTCCGAGCCGCAGGTTGTCGTCCGCTTCTGGCTCCTCTCGGTCGCTTTCGCCGTCGTCGCCCTGGCCACCCTCAAACTGCGGTAGGTGCGGTCCAACCGTTTTTGCGCCGGGGCTGGCAGTGATATCGTAGAATACAAGGGTTCATAATATTTTAGGCAGGGGTGAAAAATGGCAGACCTGAAAAACAAAAAAGTCATTTACCTCAAAGGCTTTCTTTTTCTCTTTGGCGGACTGCTGGCCTCCTCCTTGCTCATTCTTGAGTGTCCGACCCTCAAGGTAATCCTGCTGCTGACAATAGCCGTGTGGTGTTTTGCACGGGCCTACTATTTCGCTTTTTATGTCATTGAACACTATGTGGACGGCACTTATAAATTTGCAGGAGTAGGATCATTTATCCAATATCTCTTTGCTCAAAAACATCATAAGGAGCAATAGATGCCTCAACGTTCAGCAAAAGCTCTTCAACGGTCTCCCGGCCGGCTCTTTTTCACATAGTCAACCAAAGCGCGATATTTAGGCGCCTCATCCAGCGGCTGGCCGGTATACTCAATGCATCCCCACGCACCGCCGTCACCCGCCTGCCCGACATGACAATAGTGCGAAAAATGCGCATAATACGTTGCCATCTCCGCAAGGTACTCCCCGTACAGCGCATACATCACCGCATCGCGGTTGATCGCCGCCGCTTTCTTATACACATGCTGGCCGCCCTCATAAGCAATCAGCATCAGCCCGTTTTTGTCGGCGATCTCCTTGTGTCGCGCAGACTGCTCCGCCGATTCCCGGATCGCCGCCCGAAGCTCTGCCGCCGCCTCCGGCGAATCCCCCGTAACGTCATGCCCGAAATACGGCGCCGTCGCAATCGCATCGGCCTTGACCTTCCACGGGTTCAGCGTCGGATCGTCCATGACCGCCAGATGCTGTCCGGCGATCCACGCATTTGCCGACTGCGTCGCCAGCACCCTGACCGCACGTTTGGAATCCTTGCCGAACACCACATCCGCCGCCCTGAACAACCGAATGGCCGCCCACGCATGATAACGAAACCCCGCCGTCCACCGGTCCTTATTCAGCCCCAGCGCAATCCCCTCGTCGCAGCAGTAATGCGACTGCTTGAACATCCCGTTCCACGTCTCGTTGGAATACTCCACATAAAGTTTCAGCTCCGGCTTTAGCGGCGCGCACGTTTTAATCCCGCCCGCCTTTACAAGTTCCGCCGCATCCAATTCCGACAAGTTGTCCAGTTTTCCGGCCAGATCGACCTTCCCCATATCCACCCCCGTCTTGACCAACAGGCACAGCCGCAGCGCATAATCGGCGGGCCTGTCTCCCGTCTCCCGGCTGATGCTGCGGTGCGGCAGCGTGACCCACATATCCGCGTTCATCCGGTTGCACAGATCAATCATCCATTCATACGCCGCCGGATTCTGGTTGGCCGCATCTTTTGCGGTTCGCTCGCCCCACGCCTGCCGTTCGGAATTATTGGTCTGGTCCCAGTCCATAAACCGAAACGACCGGTAAATGGAAATCTCCTTCAAAAACTGCCCATTCCACGGGTTCTCTCCAGTGACATTCCTGACATCCCGAAAACAGTCGCTCGACTTGTGCCACCCCAGATTCCAGAAGTTCGTGCCCAGCTCCATTCCCGACACACGACCACACAAAACCAAACCCATAACCGCGACAAACCCGACACGACATACGCACTTTCCCAATCCCCCGGCCCGACTACCGTCTCTGCTTCTCATTCGTCATTCCTCGATAAATTTTTGTAACTGTTTTCTATTGATTTAATCAAAGACAGTCACCGATTATGATTGTCATTCTTTCACTCTTTTGGTCGCCCTTTAAAGAGTTGGGTATGCATATCAATACGATATATACTGATCGCGATTGGAATTTCCCGTTTCTGTGCGGCTATGTAGAGTTGCAATCGTCAGTTACGGATTTTCGCGCGGGAATTTACTACCCTGAAGGGTATAAACCTGAAAGGCATAAGTAACTTAGCCCCCCCAATGATCGATCATAATATAGATTCGATTATCTTCAGCAGTATATAAAATAAGTTTTCTTTTGTCGCCATAATATAAAAAATCATCGCCTTCCTTCAACGGCCAGTTACTGTCCGGATGTCGTTTCTCCCACTCATGAGGCAGGTAATAACGCTCCCACGGCCCATCTACAGCAAAATTCCCTTTCTGAAAATCCTGTAATTCCAACCCCTTTTTCTTAAAAAGCGATTCACATTCTTCTTGGCTTTCCATGCGAAAGGATGTAATCAATATACACCACCCTCCGCTTCCGAAATATAAGTCATTGACGTCATCAATAGAAATTCCGCCAAAAATTTCTTCGATTTCCGACTCAGCCCACAATCGCATCTTTCGCTGCTCATCAGCATCCCATTTCTCAGGAGTTGAATCACTGTATAAGACCTGAGGCGAATCCAAATTCCTGAAACGATATCCCACAGAGACAAGGGTAATAACAAGCAGAATAATTGCCGCCATAAGACTATAGCCAATTATTTTTGCAATTTTCATAGCTACGCCGTTCGCTTTAATTCCCCGCGTTAAGCTGCTTCCAAGTCATAGGATAGACTTTCGCCCGAAATTATCAACACCCCTTTTGCCCCGCCTGCATACCTGTTTTACTGCCGCCAAAGACCGCCTCACCGCCAATAACCAATCCTCATTAATCAAACGTCTATCTCTCAGTTATTTACCAACAGTATTCAGATCAATATAATTTTTATTTCTCCGCAGTTTGTGCGGTAAATCGGACCTCTATGCCCCCCCCCAAAAAAAAATCCGTGAGAAGCAACTTCTGCAAAATCTCATCTAAATCTATGTAATCGACTGTACTATAATCGATTTAGAATCTCAATTGATCTTGCCACCTTATCTCGATGCTCCTCAATGGGTTCACC
>JAFGBA010000166.1 GCA_016933395.1 Sedimentisphaerales bacterium
GTCGCTGCGTCAGGCTTTCGCCCATTGCGCAATATTCGTTACTGCAGCCCTCCGTGGAGGTCCGGGCAGTGTCTCAGTCCCGATGTGCCGGGCCAACCTCTCAGTCCCGGTACGCGTCGTTGCCTTGGTGGGCCGTTACCTCACCAACTAGCTGATACGACATAGGCCGCTCCCAGTCCGGCGTACCATTTGGTCTTCAGAACATTCGATCCGAAGACATCATCCGGTATTACCTGCACTTTCGCAAAGGAACCGAAGTTCCGCAGCTATCCCGGTGACCGGGGTACGTTGCCTATGTATTACTCACCCTTTCGCCACTAAACGGCCTTTCGGTTACCCAATAAACCGTTCCGTGCGACTTGCATGTCTTAGCCACGCCGCCAGCGTTCGTTCTGAGCCAGGATCAAACTCTTCAGTTTTTATCGTTTGCCGCGACCTTGCGGCCGCGTATGCATTCGATGAAAGGCTCAACACTCACGTCTGCGAACGAGAGTGCTGAAAAACACACCTACGGGCCGTCGTGACGGGCCCGTGGTATAAACCCCGGCGGACAACTCGCAGTGTCCGAGGGTTTCACACTCTCGTTGGCGATACAACTGTTCACTTGTCAAAGAGCCATAAGTTACTTAAAAAAGGTAACTTGCGAGGCCTTGGCCGCGATTCGGCCGGGCCTAAATGTTGCTGCCAGAGGAGGTCTTATCAGCCTCATCTGGCAGACGGTAAAGCATACCTCAAAAACCAATGGGGTCAAGATAAAAAAATGGGAAATTTTTTAAAAATTCCGCAAATGACATAATTCCTTTAATAGCAATAGGTTATGAAAAATATTAAGTGCGTCGGAAATGAATTTTTAGGCGGACAGGGAGGCGAAAGTGGAAAGGATTGACCGGAAATGGGTGTGATGGTATGCTTTGGGGTTTGTTTGGCCAACGTAGCTCAGTCGGTAGAGCACGGCTTTCGTAAAGCCGCGGTTGTGGGTTCGAATCCCACCGTTGGCTTGAATCACTAATCCATTTAACGCCGGTGGGCACAGGGAGGAATTCGCGTTTCACGCCCGTTACTTAGTGGGCGAAACATGTCAGGGAAGAACATTGAATTCAGCACCAAGAAAATCTTAAAAAATCTCATCAAACCACAACACAAAGCGAAGAGGAGAGTTCCTTTGGCAATGAACGCAAATGAAGAAGGTATTGCCAAGAAAATGATGGCACACAGAAATCCACATCGTCTTCCGTTCGGATGGAGCTAAAAGACCGGCGCCCCCGGTTTTGAGCCGGGGACGACCGGTTTAAATATTTTCTCCCCCTTATAACTCAATTACATTTTTTCAATGTTCTTGGGAGCAGGCGGCAGGACGATTTTATAACTGGTCACCGTCAGCCATTTAACGGTTTCGGTCTTTGACACGGTGCCGGTCGCCTCGATTTTTTTGCCGTCGAGTTTCACCAGTTCCTTGCCTTTTTCATCCTGAACTACATTATAAACCTCTTTGTCGGCGGTTAACGTCACGCTGACAACGGTTTTGTTTTCACCGTAGGTTACCTTTACGGTTCCCGTGACCGTGGTTTGAGCAGGAGTCACAGGCGTATTGTCCTCAGCCATTAACAGAGCGTTCATGCACAATGCCATAAGCAAAATAAATTTCACAGATGTTAAAGTTTTCATTTTTAGTTCTCCCTTCAGTCGGACTTATGTCCGCTTTGGTTCGTTGTTAACATATTTTCCAGAATTACATTTTGATCCTGTATTGTTACGGATATATATCCGGCAATCAGGCCTTCCTGGGCTGATCGCACTTTGGCTTTGGCGTCTGGGCCGGAGCCGTAGCAGGTTTGGGATTAGCCGGCGGTTTGTCTGGCTTCACCGCAGCGTTTTTTGAAGTCGGCTGGTTCTGCATCGTATTCTCACCTCCTTCCGTTATTCATTCGGTTAAAACAGTTTCATCAGGGTATGGAAAACAGGAATTCCCTGGCATATTTACATAAATAGCAAACGGCTTGCCAATTACTGGGCAATTCCTTGGCTGGCTATATAACTCTTTTATACACATATAGTTAGGTTTTTTGCGAGATAAAGGATTAAAAGCAAAACCAGCATAAAGTGATATTGAAACTCCGATTTAAGCAGAGTATAATATTCTTAAAATAAAAACAGGAGTTTTTTGTTCATGCTTTTACATATGGTTATGGCGGTTCAATCGTCCGGTTTGGGCAGGCGTTTGCAGCGCGGTTTGAATTCAGAAGACCTGGCATTACATATCGTAACGGGAAAAAACCATGTATGGGAGCGCGTCGCACATTATAACGCGGACATTATTCTTATCAGCCGCGAGTTGATTCCCACACCGCTGGTTGAAAACATCAAGTCCCTGCGGCAATTGCCCGATTGTGTTGCGGTTGTTGTTCTGGTCGGGCAGGAAAACGCCCAGGAACGAGCCGCGTTGCTGACGGCGGGATGTGACGCGGTATTAAATACCGGTTTGGCGATGGAGGTCCTGTGCAGCACCATATCCGCAATTGTGGATCGTCAGCGTATCATTCATCAAAGAGAGCTTACCGGATATCATTTAACTGCGCAGGCGCGGCTGCAGGATTTTATTTCGAACAGCCCGGCCATGATTACGTTTATGAATATCGTGCGACGGGTCATTGGGAGCGAAGCGCCGCTGCTGATATTGGGTGAAACCGGAACGGGCAAGGAGCGACTGGCCCGCGCCATTCACGTAGAGGGACCCAATGCTTCCGGACCCTTTGTTGCAGTCAATTGCGGCGCGCTGCCGGAAACTCTGTTGGAAAGCGAGTTGTTCGGCCATGAGCAAGGCGCATTCACCGGCGCTACGCGCCGTCGGCGAGGATGTTTTGAATTAGCACATCAGGGAACGATTTTTCTGGATGAAATCGGCGAGATGCCCTTGCATCTACAGGTGCGTCTATTGCGGGTGTTGCAGGATTATGAGGTGCAGCCCATCGGCTCGGAGAATGCCATCAAGGTCAAAGTGCGTCTGATGGCCTCCACGAATCGCCAACTTGAGCACGAAGTTGAGCAGGGAAGATTCCGACGGGATTTATATTACCGTTTGAGCGTGGTGTCGCTGATGGTTCCGCCGCTACGGCAGCGGCGCGAAGACATTCCCGCCCTGGTTAACAGCTATATAGATTTTTTCCGAAAGCGTATTGGTTCGGGTCAGTACGAGGTGATTCCGGAAACACTAGACGCCTTATGCCGTTACGCATGGCCGGGCAATGTTCGCGAGTTGATTAACGTTATCGAGCGCGCCATGCTGTTAAGTAATCGCGACAAGATTACGCCGAGCGATCTGCCTGAAACCATTAGTGGATGCCGGCCGGCATCCGGCGCCATTTCCGCATTAGCGCCCTCAAGTGAACGATCGGCGCCGGCGGATGAGGCATTTTATCAGGGATCGTGGCGTTCATCTCGTCGTAGGATTGTGGACTACTACGAACGGGAATATTTCACCTATTGGCTGCGGCGTACCAACGGCCGGATCAGCGCTACGGCGAAACAGGCGGGCATCTGCTCGCGCTCGTTGTTCGAAAAACTTAAAAAGCATCATCTGGACAAAAAAAAATTTAAAAACACCGACCGTTTACGTTAGACGTTCAGCACTTGCTTGCGGACGACGCAACAATCGCCAATTTATTTTCAAGTTCCTCCGGCGAGACGATGCCGCCGGAAATAATCGTCTTAAAAGCGTCCTCAACCGTTATTTTAGTTTGAATGACGTCTCGTGCGGGAGCCATCACAAAAAAACCCGTCGTGGGGTTTGGCGTCGTTGGAACAAAAACCTTCAACATCTGTTGCTGGTCGGCATGGAGCACTCTTCCGGTCATAAAACCGATGGACCAAACGCCCGGCCGGGGAAACTCTATCAACACTACGGTACGCAACGCCGTTCGATTGGGTATGGCTATCGCTTCCATAACTCCCTTCGCGGCGGAATATATCGTGCTGGCCAACGGTACTTTCATCAGCAACGTTTCCGTCAATTTGATCAGCCGCCTGCCGATTACGGCCTGGGCCAGCGTTCCGGCCAGGTAAATAACGACAAGAAAACCCGCGATTGAGACGATGGTTACGATCAATCGCAAGACCTCCGGATGGATACCGTCCATCCGGAGGGCCGCCGCCAAACGCAGCGCCAGCTTTTCCAGACCCGGTTGAAGAAATCCCGCCATCCAGCCCAGAATCCAGCGTATGACAAGAATGGTCACGCTTATAGGCACGAGGACGAGGATCCCGGATATGAATCGGTTGCGAATTTTACGGCGCGTATTCTGCCACATGGAATCGGATTTGTGATTCATGCCGCCTTCTCCCGGGGTCGAGACGTATCCGTGGTTTCCGGAATCCACAACTGACCCGGCGGAATACCCAAACAAAAAGGTTTACCGGCGTGCAATCCCAGAAAAAATAACATTCTCCGCCACCAGGGTATGGTCCGTTTCCATTGTCGGATTTGTTGCCAAAGTTGCCGGACGGTCGGATGTTGCCGGTCAGGAATTTCGCTCAATTGCGTAATGGCCACGCCCACATTATCCTCACACAATAATGCGGTCACGTAATTCGTCCGCAAAACCGTGGGGATCTCCTCAGGAATGGAAAACGCACCGTTGGGAAAAACCAGATCACGGAACACCCATTTGGCCCGGTCGAAATGTCCCAAACGCAGCAGACACACTCCTCTGGCGTTTCGAATCACTTCGTTATCCATACCTGATTTGTCTATGGATTTTAGAGCATCCTCCGCATTATAGCAGTCCAAAAGGTACTGAACGCGGTTTATCAGTTTGTGAACATCAACCAATATCCCATTGGTATTCATAGGAAGGTCTCCTGTCGTATAACGTTTGAAGCAGCTTTTATCAATTGCCGCTGAAGACACAGATTATGCCGAATGCCGACGACAAAGCATCGTTCATCAGGTGCTTTCCATCGGAAACAACACATCCGCCAGTTTTTATACGCTCAGGAAACAGTGAAGAGACAAAAGAGTTGCGTGGAAGGATACGTTATAATTGTCTTCTGCGGCGGTAATATATCCGCACACACCGGATTTACAATCCTCCCTATAGGAATATTGGGCATAGGCGGTCCAAGAAAAACCAGGCCATTTACCCGTTTGAGGTTTTTTATTAACGACGGTTGGATATGACAGAGAACATTGATCCAGAGAAAAGAAAAACGATTGCATATCCAAATCCCGGCCATGCACTTGAGCTTGTATGCGGGGATATGCAAATGTCACGGCATCAACCATTATCAGGCATGATATCAAAAGCAAGATTTTGGCGCGACATAATAACATAACTTAGCATATTATATCCTGATATTATGAAAAAAGCTATATTAAAAATTAAGCGTCAAGCAAATTGGCGGGTAAGCTCCGGTCCACGGTTATCGTTAATCGGGGGTAAAAAATCGGACGGATTGAATACATAAAAAGTGTTAAAGTAAAACATGTCGACGGGACGCCGGCGGTACATCTGGATACCCGATCGGGGTCGGGTATGATAAAGGGAAGGAAAAGTATCGGACCGGTTAGATATATCGGACGGGCAGGACAGATGGGATTGGCGATGGAAAAAGAAAGGGAATCGCTATCGGGCAAAACATTTTTCCACAAGGGGGCGATAGGAAGGGCCGCCGTTGTAGGTGCAGAACGGAAAGATGCCGGCGGGAGTGGCGTAGGGGATGACGCAGCGTTTGACGCGTTCGACATCGTAGTTGTAGCGGTCCATGAAGTGCATACCCGCCGCCATGAGCGTGCGGTAATTACCGGAGCCGGTTTGGCCGCGGCCTTTGTTTTTGTCCACCATGCCCTGCATGGCCCGAATAAGACCTTTGACGTTCAAGCTATCAGGCGCTTCTTCCCGGCGGAACACACTCTTGAATAAATGATAGACGCGGAACTTGTCGATGAAATTCAAACGCCCGGCGTGTTTATGCAATTTTTGTGACAGGCGATTCATGCCGCTGAAAAGCGCTTCAACATCGAGCACCTGGGGAAAAGGGTGCACTTTTTTATCAGGGCTGACCAGGAAATAGGTTCCGAAAGCGCAGTCGGTATGGCAACTCGCCTTGATTTTCGGCCCGCCCGTCAGCGTTTCCAACAGTTGCGACAGCGGCATCACGATGGATAGGGGATAAAAATCCCGCTCCACGGCCGCGCCAGAGACTGCGGCGATGTCATGGGCCAGATCGCCCAGCGTATAACGCTGCTGCAAGCGCTGTTGGGTGTCAATCCGGCCGGTGAAACACACCGGTTGATAACTGACGGCGCTGACGACGTCGATATTCTCCACGGCGAAACGGAAAATCGGACCAACCTGATCGTCGTTAATGGTGCGGATAATCGTCGGCAC
>JAFGBA010000167.1 GCA_016933395.1 Sedimentisphaerales bacterium
CTCAAACTGACCGAATTTTGACCATAAAGTTATGTAAATCTTTACTCGACAGATGGTTATGTGGTAATTAGAAATAGTTTAAATTAGCCATCCGCCGCTGGCGGATACCACAATTTTGCATTTTTCATTTTGATTTTTGCATATTCAAACTGACCATCGGTCAGTTTGAGTATATTAACGAGTTTTGAAAAGATTGTCGTAACCATGTTTATGCTTTGTCTTGTGCCGGAAACCAAGGGGAATATTCTGGGGCAGATAAAGAACTCGAAAGCTGAATGAATAAGGTTATGATATGCGATAAAGATACTGGAGAATCCGATATGATTCATTGGCTGGTTATAATACTCGTCGGTTTTATTTTTATTGTTGGTACTGCCCAGAACGCAGGGGCAGGTTCATACTGGGTGGAAACAAAGGATTTACGAGTTTGCCTGACGGATAAGGGCGAAATTGCCGGCATGGCGTTCGATAAGGATGAAGAGGTTGTTCCTGTCGCCGCCCAAACTGTTTTAGTGAATTGTCTCCGGGAAGATGCTGTCGATATCGTTGCTCTCGACGATGGTGGTCTGAAGATTACCAAACGTTTCGTCAATCAGGAAGGGGGGCAAAAAGCCACAATGATCGAATACTTCCGGCCGGGTAAAAATAGCGTCCGGTGGGAGTTGGAAATTCTCAGTAACGATGATTATTGGAGCGCGCCCATAGAAACTCATTGGCGCTGGCCCGACGAAGCAGGCAGCCTTTTCTGGACGGCTTGGGGAGACGCCCACGGCAAGGAAGATGAATGGTCTGATCCATTAGCTCCGCAGCCCTGGGCGGACAGGGATTTTCGTTACGGCGGCCACAGTTACTTCAAGGAGCCGGGAACTTTCAGTCTGCCGCTGGCGACGATTCTGACGCCAAAGGATGATCGCGGCATTAGTCTTGTTCTCTCGCCGGAAGATTTAATTCTCACCATGAACATGCGTACAACCAGGCAAGGAGAAGTGGCTTTTTCGCGTCTTTATCATCGGCTGGGCGAAAGTCGGGTGGTGCATTGTGCGCTGGATATCATTGCCCATAAGGCCGACTGGCGGGGAGGCGCTGGTTGGCTGGTGGATCGCTATCCGGATTATTTCAATCCGGAAAATCCCCAGGCGCACCGGATGGGTGGTTGTGGTTCCTATTCCAGCCACGCCAATATCTCCGACGTCGAGCGGCTCATGCGGATGGCCTATCGTGTGAACTGGAAGGCCAGTTTCGATTTTCCCTTTATGGGCATGTTCATCCCGCCGGTTACCTCTGATACGCAAACCTGGACGGATTACAAACAGCAACAGGCCTCCATCGCCAAGATGCGGACCACGGCCTGGGAATTTCGGCAACAGGGATTCTATCTGCTTAACTATTTCAATGTGACCGAGCTGGGCATGCATTACTCCTGGCCGCCGCCGAAGCGCAAGTCCGAGCACGATGAGGATTTATGGCGGGACGCCAACGATTTTCTGTTTTACGCCATGGGCGATGCGATTTTGCCCAACGCTGAAGGCAAACCCATTGGTTCCTGGGTGGGTTGTGTGGTGATGGATGCGGGCGAAAAGGTTTATCAGGATCATCTCATCGAGCAGGCCCGACGCCACATCGAGTGTTTCCCGGACAGTTCCGGCATTTGTATTGATCGTATGGACTGGATCTGGTGCTACAACCGCCGACGTGATGACGGCGTCACTTGGTTTGAGGACAAACCTGCACGTTCACTGGTGGTTTCCTGGCGGAACCTTATGGAGCGGCTCAGTCCGGTCATGCACCATGCCGGCAAGGTTATTTTTTCCAATCCGATGTACGTTCGTCCGGACCTGATGAAATCGATTGACGGCTTCTATGATGAACATGGCCAACATCCCACCAGCTTAAACACCACTTGTCTTCTTGCTCTGCGCAAGCCCATTATGGCGTGGACGTGGGAACTTGACCGTTTTGATAATAACACGGATGCCTATTTCCAGCGACATCTGCATTTAGGTTGCTATCTGACGGCTCCTGTGCCGGGCAACGACCACACGATTCTACCTGATTCGAAACGTGATCAATATTATTACGACTACGGTCCGCTGCTCGACGCCATGCGGGGGAAACGCTGGATGCTGACTGAACATGTTATCAGCGTCGAAGGCGATAAGGCCTTAGCCAATCTCTTTGAAGTACCGGGAGGTTATGTTGCGCCGATTACCTTCGGTGCCGAGGCCGCCTCCGTTCGAGTGCAATTGCAAGGCTTGCCGATACTACCGGGCCAAAAGGGATTTTGCTTCCAGGCGATTCTTCCCAGCGAGCAAAAATCCATCGATCTTAAGGCATCGGAAAAAACCGGCGTATGGATTATTGACGTACCGCTCAAACGCGGCTGCGCCATGCTCACTCTAAAACATACTTGGCTGGAACCCACGGCATCCTATTTCGCCAACTGCGTCAGCGTGAAACTCGACTCGACCCTGAAAGAAATTGAGTGGCATTATACACTCGACGGCGGCGAACCCTCTGTGGATTCTACCTCGTACAATGGACCGTTCGAATTGATGCAAACCGCTTTTGTCCGGGCCGCCGCCTTCCACGGTAAAGAAAAAATCGGTCTGACCCTTGAGAAGGAATACGTCAAACTTCCACCCAGCGAAGCTGATTGACACATTCGTCCGATATGATAAAATAGCTCCAACGTATAGTCCCAGGTTTGTATCTATCAGCAGGTGAACACTATGCAATCGAGTTATTTTACCCTTGCCGGCGGGTTAATTATTTTCCTGCTGTTTCTGTGTTTGCGACTCAGTGGCGTATCCGATGGCGGCGAATCTACTGCGTCTCAAACCGCTGATTCAGACGCAAAAAAGACGCGAATAACCGAATTGGACAAATCGCTCAGCTTCGACCTGGGCGATGGCGTGAAACTGGAATTGGTGCAAATTCCCGCGGGATCATTCATGATGGGCGATGAGCAGGGCCAGGGCGAAGAAAAACCGGTGCACAAAGTTACATTGTCCCGGCCTTTCTACCTGGGCAGGTTCGAGGTTACCCAGCAGCAATGGAAAACGGTAATGGGCCGACTTTGGAGCCATTTTCCGGGCGAACAGAATCCGGTGGACCGGGTTAGCTGGCAACATTGTCAGGAGTTTATTGCCAAACTTAACGAGACATTCGCTGATGAGGGAGTGACCTTTTTCCTGCCCACCGAAGCCCAGTGGGAATACGCCTGCAGGGCAGGGGCCTCAGGACCGTATGGTTTCGGGAATGACCCGACCAAACTGAGTGAATACGCCTGGTTCGAAGCCAACGCCGAGGGAAAAACACATCCGGTGGGCGAAAAGAAACCCAATGCCTGGGGGCTATATGATATGCACGGCAATGTCCTGGAATGGTGCGCTGATTGGTACGGGGAGGACTATTACAAGCAATCTCCCGCTACGGACCCGGCCGGCCCCGCCGAAGGCTCCCATCGTATCCTCCGCGGCGGTTCCTGGAGTGATGGGGCATTCTATTGCCGCAGTACCACGCGGTACTGTTTGCCGCCTTGGTTTTGTGTTTATTGCTACGGTTTTCGCGTGGCGTGTACCCGTTAAGGCTTTACCTGAGCTGCTTCTTTGGGTTCCAACAGACGTAACTCGTGCAAGCACATGCCGTAACAGCCGCCGGGCGGATTGAACTTTAACTTCATTCCGTTCCAGTCCTCGGCAAAATTGGCCGAATAACACAACCATAACGTCTTACCGTCGGCACTGATAAACTTCGAGGGAAAATTCAGGAAGTAAGCCTGCTCGCC
>JAFGBA010000168.1 GCA_016933395.1 Sedimentisphaerales bacterium
CGCTGCCTGGATATTCCCAGCACCAAAGGCATGATTGAATAAAGCACATTCTCCTTTTAGAGTCACCCTGAGCGCAACGAAGGGTCTCTCTTAAGGTGATGCAGAAGAGAGATTCATCGCTACGCTCAGAATGAAAATTGGAAAATATTACAATATTCGAGAGATGGGTTATAATAGCCAATTATCTTCTGCTTGTAAGGAGATAATCCGTGGCGATTGAAGCGGTGATATTCGATCTGGATGACACTTTGTACCCGGAGGTGCAGTACGTTCGTAGTGGTTTTCGGGCGGTGGCGAGTAAACTTGCCGGGCCCGACCATTCCACAAACGATGTTTTCGATATCATGTGGCGGCTCTTTGAAACCGGCCCGCGGAATCGCATTTTTAATGAAACCCTGCGCCAACTGGGTCAGGCAGACAATCCTCAGTTCATCGCCGAACTGGTGGCAGCGTATCGCTGCCACCGGCCTTCATTGACACTCGAACCGGAGATGAAACAACTCCTGATCGACCTGAAATCCCCTTACAAACTGGGGATACTGACGGATGGCTATTTGCCCGCCCAGCAGCTCAAAGTCGAAGCCCTTGATATTGCCCGTTTCTTCGATGCGATTATCTATACCGAAGAACTGGGCCGGGAATACTGGAAACCTTCGCCTCGGGCGTTTGAACTCATGGCCGAACAGTTGCATTGCCGGCCAAACGAGTGCGTCTATGTCGCCGACAATCCGGCCAAGGATTTTATCGCACCCAACCGCCTCGGCTGGCAAACAATCCAGATTGTCCGTTCCGACGGTGTGCATCATGGGCGTTTATTTGCCGAGGGTGAAATACCCGATAAAACCGTTGATGCAATTTCCAGTTTAAGAGAATTGTTATTAACACCTGATTTTCCATAAATTCAGAACTTCTATTTTTTGTCAGGCAATATCTTGGGATTATTAATAAAAAACCACGGACGCTATATTCGCGGAAAGGGAAAAACCGTTACGTTATTATTTTTCACTCTTTTTATTAGCGGATGTATCATGCCTCAGGCCATGAAAGAAGTAAAACAACCCCGCCCGGGACAGCCGCTTAATCAGCGGGTATGTATTGTCTATTCTCAACGCTATCAAATCAATCTGGGCGGCCTGGAGAAAATGCATAGTTTTGACATTCACAAATATGCCAAAATATACCTAAGGCTTTTGCAGGATGGTTTGATGGAATCCGACGACGTGTATGTTCCCGAATCTGCAACCGAAAAGCAAATTCGTCTGGTTCATACGGAGCAGTATTTACAGAGCTTGTCTGATTCGCACGCTGTTGCACGATATCTTGAATTGCCTATTGCCGCCTATCTACCCGATGCATTGGTCGATAAGGGGATTTTAAGTGCGTTCCGGTACGCCGCCGGCGGAACGATTTTGGCCGGACGCTTGGCGTTGAAAAACGGCATCGCCATTAATATAGGAGGAGGCTATCATCACGCCAAACCGGATAAAGGAGAAGGATTTTGTATTTATGCCGATATGCCCATTGCGATTCGTTCTCTCCAAGCCGAAGGGCTTATTCGCCGCGCTCTGGTGGTCGATTTGGATGTGCATCAAGGCAATGGAACCGCCGAGTGTTTTGCCGGGGATCGGAGCGTGTATACATTTTCCATGCACGAAGGCAATATCTATCCCATCCCCAAAGCTCGAAGCGACTGCGATGTTGAACTATCCGCCGGTACGAACGATGAACAATATATGAAAATCTTGCGCCGCGAATTACCCCGAACATTTCGCCGGGCAAAACCGGACATTGTTTTTTATCAGGCCGGCTGCGATACGCTGGCTGATGATCCCCTGGCTCATTTAGCCATGACGGGTGCAGGCATAAATCAGCGAGATATGTACGTGATAGAGCAGTGTATACAGCGTAAAATTCCTGTGGTAATGGTATTGGGTGGTGGTTATAGCTCTCAGGCATGGTCGGTGCAGTATGGATCGATACGCGACATTATTAAACGCTATGGCCTGGCCGCCGATGAAAATCCCCAATCCCGCAAGCCGACGGCCATCGAAAAAATATACAGTAAGTAGGATTTCTCCACGCTTTATAAGCAGATATAGGAGTATGAGTTTACACGCACGAAGTGGTCATAACCCTTTTCTGTTTTGGCGTCAGTTGCTAATCCGCTTCCATTGTCAGCTACCACACAGTGAGATATTCCATACAAAGCCCTGAATGATAATCCGGGGTCGGATGCCGAAGGAATATCTTACTGAGTACTTGAAACAATTTTCCAGTCATTCGAAAAAATCATTTTTCTGCGTAGCGAAGCATATTTCGCAAGAGTCGTTCTGCTGCAGGATGGATGCCTAAATTTTCGCGGATTCGCAGCGAGTTCAAAATGAGCCGGCCTTCGCCCAGATTATAAACGGAAAGGATCAGGCCGGAAGCATAATCCTGTGATGCCTTGATAGAGCCGGCTACAGCCTGATCGGGTGGATCCTGGCCGACCCAGACTAATGATGATATAATTTCCCGATAGAAGGTATAATCAAGCAAACCACCGGCGGGCAGCCCTTCGAAAAATGCATGATGTTTGGCCCAAACGTCTGTAAGGTATAACCAACTGCTGATATGGGTTAAGGCGCCCTTATTATTTAGTGGAAGCCATCCGGTTGGTTGATCATCTTTTTGCAATACCTCAGGTGAAAGAAATATCGCGGTTGTTCCCTGGCGGATACGTTCGGTTAGATTGTTGAAGGCCAACTCGGTATCCATAGCAGCAGGGGGAGTACCTGAAATTAAAATTACACCACGCTTTTTTGCTGCCGCCGGATCATAGGGTCGAACGTTAATACAATGTGCAGTCAACCATTCGAATAATGGAACATCATCGCCCCAGAGTTCCACTTCGGTTTCTATGGCAGGCATATCTGCCGGGTCATCCACAAAAAATTCTGATTTGCCGCCGGCTGCGGCGGCTCCTTTTTCGAAATTTGCCAGAAACTGATAGGTGCCGGCGGATCCGTTGATCTTTATCGTTTCCTCAAACACCGGCAGCGCCAGCGGGAGTTCCCGTTTACCCTGGGTTTCAGGAATGGTTATCGAAACAATGCGATCCAGAATTCGCTGTTGGTCAGGCCCCAGCACACAGAGCCGGACCGTATAATCGCCTGGCGGCAACATGTCCTCGTTGGCCAATACCGCCTCCAGTTTTATATCTGTTCCCCGGTAAAGGACTGCCGGTTCGGCGAAGAGACACAAGCGCAAAGGGGCAAAGCCATCAAAAACCGCTTCCATGGCGCCGGGTTTGAATTCCCGAAACGGAGTGGTTAGCCCTTCACCGGTCATAACATGATCGATCATACCGGTGAGATTATAGCCAACCAGATTCGGATTGGACCGAATAGCGTTCAAACCCAGGCTGCGCTGTGAAGCCATTCGCGCGAGGCTTTCAGCAAAAAAATCGGTCGGTCTGGTAAAGCACTCATCTAAATGCCAGTTTTCCCAGTCTGTTAAAAAGCGATTTAGTTTATCCGCGTAAAATTGTCCATCTTCCAGGTTCTGCTTACCCAAGCGCTCAAAATGGCGGACCGTGCGCCACAAGTCCACCGCACTGCCAATTCCATACTCTGAGAGGAAAACGTGATTAGGACAATCATCGCCTATATGACGCAGGAAGCTGGTCATATTGGCTTGTTGCGGCACTGGCGGATACATATGAGCATCTCCGGCCTGAGTCCAATACCCATTTATACCGCTGGGTACGCCGGGTTTCACCATAGCCAGTTGGCGGAAAAGCACCTTGTTTTTGTTATGTATCACGTAATAATCACAAGACCCGACATCTCCATGATAAAAAGTACCTGTAACCCGGAATGTTCCGGCATGCGGGGCGGTCCATCGGGCCACAGCCATTTCTTCCCCTTCACATCCGCCGTGTAACGCCACAAGTCCCGGCGGGCAGCCATGCAGAATTTTCTGGGAGGTGTTCTGAAAAAGGGCGGGTACATTCTGATATTGCGGTGGATTAAAATGCCACCAGGGGATGGAGGCGTCAGCAAGCAGATTCGTAAACAAGGTCAGGGTATGGGTATCCGGTTCCTTTCTATTATCGGGTTTAGGGGCCATCCCATAGGACCATGGACCATTAGGATTTTTTTCGAAACTTATATCTTTGGTGATATTCCAATTTTTTGGTTCAGAATCCTCGGCATTGCCAATTTTCCGTATAATAATTTCCACGGGCGTGGTGTCCGCCCCACAACCATCGATCCCCACCCCTACGGCAAAATCAACCGTATCTTCCTCCTTTAGCTTGACTGTAAAATCAAACGCAATATCTTCTTGAACGGCATTTACATTCTGCGGCCCTTCCACTCCCAGCAGCGGTTCCCAGTTATTTGAATCGGGATTGCTGATGGCGCCGATTTCATATTGACCGTCCCATCTTCCGCTGTTAAGAAGAACCATACGGCCGGCATCCAGCGAACGAACCATATCCAAAGATTGAACCGCATGCCGGAATTGTGCGTTGTTGGGAATTTCATTCAACAGTCCCCAGATGACAATACTGGGATGATTACGGTCGCGCAGAATGACACTCGATAGGGAATCATCAAACCGTTTTCCCAGCATGGGTTGTTCCGCCGCGATGGGAGAACTGCCATAGTGTTCTTCGTAAACCATCAAGCCGATTTCATCACATAGATCCAACTGATACCGCAGCGCTCCGCCCCAAATGAAACGGACCATATTAAATCCCATGACTTTGGCATTGAGTAAATCACGCCGGGCCAGATCCGGATCATGCGGGAATTGCAGGCCGATGGGATAATGGTTGACGGTATGGCTGGAACGTAGAAACAGGCGACGGCCATTCAGCCGGAAATATCCATCCGTAAAACGGAATTCCCGAAAACCGCAACGCGTGGAACATTCATGCAGGGAATCGGATCCCTGGGCCCGGACTTGAGCAGTCACTCGATATAAATAGGGATCGTTTAATTCCCAGAGATGAGGGTTTTGGATTTTCAAGGCAGCCGTCACAGGCGTATCACCAGATGAAAAAACAAACTCCGATTTGGAAATAGAAATGGCTTCGCCACTGGTTGCAGTCGCTGCGCTGAATTGCATTTGTCCTTGAGTCGTCTGTAGGTTGTTGTTGTGAACGATAGCCTGAATATGAATAATGCCTGTAGCCGGATCAGGACAGACAAACAAGTCGTCTATTCTCAGCGCCGGAGTTATAATTAGTTCAACCGAATCGGTAATTCCGCCATGGTTAAAGGCGGCGCCCGCCTGATAGGGCATAAGCTTACAACGGTGCGGAGTTTCGTCCAGAGTCAAGCCGTCGATCCGTTCACGGGTCGGATTCAGAACCCGAACCGACAAAAGATTATTGGTTCCTGCATTGACCGCTTTTGTGATATCCAGAGTAAAAGGAGTTTCGCCTCCTTCATGTTCCCCTACCTGAATATTATTTACCCACACTTCTGCTTTGTAGTCCACGGCCCAGAAACGCAACAGATAGCGGCCATTTTTATGGGGATTGACCGGTACGTCAAATTCCCGCCAATACCACGCCACCCCGTGATAACCGGGAAATGCATCCTGAATGATCCAGGGAACTTTCGCCGGCTTCGCTTGTGCTCGTGGTTTTTGATACCACTGCTTATCCCTTCCTACATTGTCAGTATCTATCGCCAGCAACCAGTTTTCACCATCTAATGAGATGACGTTACTGGCAATGAGTTCGCCGGCTTTTACTGTCATAGCGGAATACATCAATAATAGAGATATAAAAACCAATAAACGTAGGACAATAAATTTCTTTCGCATCTTTTTATCTTCATTAGCTTTTAAAATAAAAACGAGTTATTGTTTTAAAAAGGATGTTTTTTGTTGAGAACATACACGGCTCTTTTTGCAGGTTATTCCGTGGCTCCGAAAGCCGGGTGGAATTCGACGATTCCCTGAGGAATGCGGCCGCCAAACGGCAAGGCGAGAAAATTCTCCTGCGGAACACCCTCGTGACTTAGCCCCTCCGGGCTTTTAAACCCAAAACGTTCATAAAAGTGGGGGTCGCCGACGAGGATGCAGCCGGCAGCGCCGGCATCTTTCAAAAGGCGCAGGCCCTCCCGGACGAGACGGCTGCCGATGCCTTGTCTTTGATAATCAGGCCGGACGGAAACAGGACCCAGGCCAAACCAGTTTTTGCTGCCATCGGTAAACGTAACGGGGGAAAAGGCGATGTGGCCGACGACGGCGCCATCGATGTCCGCAACCAGGGAAACCGTCAGCGCCTGGGCGGCGCGCAGTCCAAGGATAATAAACGGTTCGGTATTCCGACTGAACGGGTGATTTTCAAAAGCCAGTCTGGTGATTTCCGTAATGGCGGCAATATCCGCCGGTGTTTCCGGACGAATCAGAAGTTCAGGCCCGGTCGGATTCATCAGGCGTCAAAATCCAATTCAAAGTGATACACGCCTTCGTGAAGAGAACTGGAAACTTTGACGCCGGCATGATGGTTAAACACGGCTTGCATGGGTTTGTTGTCGGTAAGCACCTCGGCGGTAAAGCCGGCGATGCCATGGCGGCGGGCGATGGCGACCAGATGCCGCAGCAGGAACGCTCCGATGCCGCGGTTCTGCCATTCATCCCGCACGACGAAGGCCACTTCCGCCCGGTTAATCTTGGGGTCGAGATAATAACGGCCGACGGCGATAATATCCTCGCCGTGGGCTTCGGGCAGCGTGGCGACAATGGCCACATCGTTGCGGTGATCGACATAGATGAAATCCTGAATCTGCTTCTGGGGCAGAGCTTTCATTTCCTTCATGAAGCGATAATAAACCGTCTGGCGGCTGAGGGCGTGGAACAATTCCCGCATGCGGCTTTCGTCGGTGGGGTGGATGGGTCGGAAAGTGACTTGCGTGCCGTCATCGAGCAGCATGGTGGTGCGCATCTCCACCGGGCCGACGCTGATCTTGCCGGCAACTTCGGCGTGCTCGGAGCGAACATATTTCGCCGTGATGGCGTCTTTGAGGAGTTGCGCGCGGAAATTTGGATGAGCAATGCTGATTAAGGCCAGCGCCCGCTCCTGCACGCTCTTGCCGTGCAGATAGGCCACACCGTATTCGGTAACAACATAATGCACATCGCCGCGCGTGGTCACTACACCCGCTCCCGGCGTAAGGCGACAAACAATACGACTGATAGCGCCATCGACGGCGGTGCTGGGCAGGGCGATGATGGCCCGGCCGCCGTTGCTGCGCGCAGCGCCGCGGTTAAAATCGACCTGGCCGCCGATACCGCTGAAAAACTTGCTGCCCAGCGAATCAGCGCAAATCTGGCCGGTCAGATCGACTTCCAGCGCCACGTTGATCGCCACCATTTTGCTCTGCTGACTGATGACAAACGGATCGTTGATATATTCGGTGGGGTGCATCACAAACAAGGGATTGTCATCGATGTAATCGTAGAGTTCTTGCGTGCCCAGGCAGAAGCTGGCGGATACTTTGCCGCGTTCAAGTGATTTTCGCTGATTGGTGATAACGCCGGAGTCAATCATATCCATGATGGCGTCAGTAAACATTTCCGTATGGATGCCCAAATCCTTTTTGGTTTTGAGAAATTCCAGCACGGCCTGGGGAATCTGGCCGATACCCAATTCCAGCGTGGAGCCATCCTCGATCAGTGAGGCGATATGCTCACCGATGCGGCGGGTGACTTCCGTAGGTTTGGTTGGCAAAATTTCCAGTAGGGGAGTGTCAACGGGAACCAGACAGTCGAAATCAGTCACGTGCAGACTGCTGTCGCCATGAGTGCGGGGCATACGCGGATTAACCTGGGCGATAACCATGGCGGAATTTTCCGCCGCGCTCTTGACAATATCGACACTGATGCCAAGACTACACATGCCGCGTGCATCCGGCGGAGTGCATTGAACAAGCGCCACGTCGATGGGCAACTGACCGGAGCTAAACAAACGAGGGAGATCGCTGAGAAATATCGGCGTATAATCGCCCAAACCTTCCTGAATAAGGTCACGCACATTGTCAGCGATAAAAAAGCTGTTCACGCGGAATGTCTCGGAAAGTTCACGTGTGGCGTAAGGAGCGCTGCCCAACGTCAGCAAATGCACGATTTCCGTATCGGGTAGATCGCCGGCGCGGGCGGTCAGAGCGTGAACCAGTTCCTGAGGCTGGGCGCAGCCGGTGCCGATAAAAACACGCTGACCGGCGCGAACGTTACTAACCGCCTGTTCGGCGGTGACAATCATATTGGCGTAGGTGGTTTGCCAGTTAGGGTCGTAAGACACTTTCTTGTCGCTCATGGTTTTCCTTCTATTTTACCGAGCCAGTCGGCTCTTGCTTTACATGTATTAAGAACGTCGTCGGTTATAACAGTTTTGCACCCATTTCCAGGTTAAGCGTGATACGAGCATCAGCCGCCACCGGCTCCGTGCCCAACGGGCCGACGATAAACGGATTTATATCCATTTCAATGATTAAAGGGAAGTCGGTCACCAGTTGACTCAGCCGCTGAATACCTTCGGCAATACCGTCAATATTCACGCTGCGCTGGCCGCGGACGCCTTTAAGCAGGGCGTAACTTCGGGTCATTTCCAGCATTTGCTTGGCCTCGCGGGCCGTCACCGGCGCCAAGTGGAAAGTAACATCTTTCATTACTTCCACAAAGATGCCGCCCAGACCGAACATTAACATCGGACCAAATTGCGGATCACGCGTCATGCCAAGAATAACTTCACGGCCTTTAGTGCACATACGCTCCACATAGACGCCCTCCAGGTGAGCTTGAGGCATACGCTGTTTAACCCGCATCATCATCAGGTCGTAAGTGTCCTGCACCTCGGTGGAATTGTTGAGGTTGAGCTTTACGCCGCCCAGGTCGGATTTATGCAAAATGTCCGGCGAAACAATCTTCATCGCCACCGGATAACCAACGCGGTCAGCGATGGACACGGCGTCTTCTGAAGTTACGGCCAGTTCGCCCGGTGGAACATTAAAGTTATAGGCGCGAAGTATGTCTTTACCTTTAACCTCGCCGATGTTTTTGGTCTCGCTGCGAATATGTTGTTTGATAATCCTTTCCGCCCGATGGCGGTTGACGGGAAAACGGGTCACAATACGCGGCGGCCGCTGACGCCAGGCCACATAATCACACATGGCTTTCAAGGCGGCTACGGCGCGTTCCGGACTGGGGTAATCAGGCAGATTGGATGCGGCTAATTCCTTGCGACCGGGCATTACGTCCAAGCCGCCCATGAAGCTTACCAGCACCGGTTTGGAACCATCCATACATCGGGCAATGGCGCGGGCCGTTTCCGCGGCTTCGGTCATGGCCTGCGGTGTTAAAATGACGATAACGGCGTCAACGCCATCATCTTTCTGGGCGGCCTCCATCGCCAGAGCATAACGGTCCGGCGGAGCGTCGCCCAGCACGTCAATAGGATTGGCGACGCTGGCGGCGGGGGGCAATTTGTCTTTGAGTGCCGTGGCTGTGCTGTCATGAAGTGATGCCACAACCAAACCCATGTTTTCCACGGCATCAGCGGCCATTATGCCCGGTCCGCCCGCATTGGTAATAATGGCTACTCGATTGCCCTTGGGTAACGGTTGCATGGCAAACGCCGTGGCGTAATCGAAAATTGACTCAAAAGTTTCCGCGCGGATCACCCCGGAACGATGAAATGCCGCACCATAAGCGATATCGGCGCCCGCCAAGCTGCCCGTGTGGCTCGAAGCAGCCTTTTGGCCGGCGCTGCTGGTGCCGGCCTTAAAGAGCACGATTGGTTTTTTGCTTGCGGCCGCCTCGGCAACTTTTACGAATTCATCGCCGGAACTGATGCTTTCCAGATAACCGACGATAACCTTACTCTGTTCGTCCTCGGCGAAGGCCTGAAGAAAATCAGTTTCGTTCAGGTCGGCCTTGTTGCCGATGCTGACCATCTTCGCCAGCCCCAGATGCCGAAACGCCGCCCAGTCCAGAATCGCCGTCGCCAACGCCCCCGATTGGCTTAATACGCTGATGCCGCTGGGCAGCGGCATTTGCTTGGCAAACGAGGCGTTCATTTTATGGTGTGTATTAATGAGACCAAGACAATTGGGACCCATAAGCCGTACACCACGTTTGCGGCACAGCACGGCTAGTTCTTGTTCCAGTTTCGCGCCTTCTGCGCCGACTTCCTTGAATCCGGCTGTGATAACCGTCACAGCGCCGCAACCGGCCTGAATAGAGCCTTCCAGGGCGGTTTTGACCAAGCCGGTGGGGACGGAGATAATGCTTAAATCAACCTTTTGGCCAAAAGTTTTCAGGTCAGGGTAACATTTCAGACCTAGTACTTCATTCGCCGAGGGATTTACCGGAACAATCGTTCCTTCAAAACCACTGTTAATCAGGTTGGCGACGATTTCATGGCCGACTTTTCCAGGTGTGCGCGAGGCGCCGATTACGGCGATCGTTTGGGGGGTAAACAAGGCTTCGAGCATGTTCAGTTCCGGTTAAAGCAGGTTAAGGCGTGCAAGCCGTTAATACAAAGACTCGGTATATTTTGTGGTATTGTAATTGTCAAGGAACATTTCATTTGTTATTAAATCGCTGATTCGTGTCGGCCGTTAAGGAAATGTTTATAAGTGCCTTATTTGCAAAGTGTTAAGAAGACTAAGGGGAGATGTTTTTTCTTAAGCAAGCCATTGACAAGAACGTGGGAATCTGTTACAGGTATTTTAACAGGGGTGAGCGAACAGGAACCCAGGCCTGCCGAAAGCCGGCGATGAGCGAGGTTGTAACGAATGAATATGACAAAAGGTTATTTATATCGTTTTTTGGCCATAATTACGGCGGCAAGCATAATTATGCTGGCAGTAGGCTGTGATGGTGATGAAGAAGCCACCGGTTTGGATAAGGCTCAGCGTTTGGCTCGCGCTAGTAGCGAAACCATAACCATGACAGACATCGAACGGGAAAATGCCAAGGCGGCGGATAATGTCGGTCGGCAAAAAGGGGTAGCCGCTAATGTCGCCAATCGTTTGCTTTCGGTTGATTCTACTGAACGGCTTCAACAGGAATTGGCTGATCTGCAATCGCAGATTCAAAGTGATGAATCCCGGCGTCAGGCGGCCATGGAACAGTTGATGGCGTTTAATGAAACAACGAATAAACAAATGACGGCCTTTTTGACTCAGGCGGATATAAATCGCGATGAACGGTTACAAGATGCCGTTAAGACGACGGAAGATGTTTTACTGGCCGAGCCTGATAATGCGGCTGCGGCATGGCTTTTGGGAACGATTAAATTGATGCAGGGGCGATTGATATGGCAAAAAATGAACAGCCAATCAGTTGAAATGCAGACTCAATTACTAACGTTATGCCGTCTGGCGGAGCGGATACAAACGGAAAAAATTGTCCAAACCAATTTGGCGCAGTATGTGCCGGACGAAGCCATAAAGCAATTACAGCAGCGGCTCGATGAAGCCGGTCTTCAGGGAACGCCTTCCCTGCGGACGCAATTGGCGTCCGTAAAGGACGCCCTGGCCAGGCTAAATCAAATGCGCGAAAATACCCTGCAGCAGCGAAACGAAAACCAGCAGGCGATGGAGCGGATGCATAAGCAATATATGAAATTGCTTTCGAAAGCTGAAAACCTCCGCGGCCGGGAGCGGTTTCAGTTGGAGCAGCAGGCCTATGCTTTGCGCGGTGCGGGTGAAAATCCGGTGAAGACGACCTTGCACGATTATGAAGCCCGCATAGAGCAGGCGGATGATGAGTTGCGGATGCTTGACGACAAAATCGCTTTACAACAACTACGACTCAGCCAACAGGAAAACGAAATCGCCGAAATCGAACAACGCATCAAAGACCTGCAAACAGCGAAAATCCATGATCAGGTGCGTCAGGGACTTAACGATAGCTCCTCGCGTTTGACGGCGTTGAACGAACATTTTACACAAGCCTGGAATGAATCACAAAACCTTGAACAGAACTATCGTGACCAACGCCTTGAAACAGTGAACGTGCTAAACGAATCGCTAAATGGATTTTCCCGGGCGCAGAAATCCCTGCAAAATCCTCGTCGCCAGCAAGCGGCCAAAAAAATGATTGAACAGATTCATGGGGATCTGATGCGTCTCTGGAATCAGGATGCCGGGCATTATGATAATGCGGTCATGATGATGGAGGCCTTGGAAACCACTTCCGTAATGAACGAGGCCATAAGCAGCCAAAAAGCGACTTTTAAGGATCAGGCCCTTTTATCACGCAGCAGCGCTGATAAGGAATCCGCACAGTCAGGCCAGGAAGCCCAATCAGACGCCTCAAATACTTCCGCCATGCCGACGGAATCTACCGAAACTGCTGAGCCTGCTGAAAGTGACGCCGAACCTGCTTCTTAAATATCCATGACAACTTCGCCCTTTCTTTTAATCCTGGGCTGCACCGCAAGCGGTAAAGGGGCTGTCGCATTTGAGCTTGCCCAAAAAATAGGGGGGGAAATCCTCAGCATCGATTCAATGAAAGTCTATCGCCGGATGGATATTGGTACGGCGAAACCCAGCCTTGAAAAACGTCAGACAATCCAACATCATCTTATTGACGTAGTTGAACCATGGGAATCATTTAGTCTGGGACGTTATGTGGAACTGGCAGATTCCGCAATCGCGGATATGCAGCACAGGCAATGTCCCATCATTGCGGTAGGGGGGACGGCTATGTATATTCGGGGGTTGATAGAAGGGATCTTTGAAGGCCCCCCGGCCGACGCCATATTGCGCCAACAGCTAAAAAATGAAGCTCAAATCATCGGAACGGCCGCCTTGCACGAGCGACTTTCCAAAGTGGATCCCGAAGCCGCCGGCAGAATTCACTCTAACGACCTGAAACGAATCCTCCGTGCCTTGGAGGTATTTGAACTTGCCGGACGGCCCATATCGTCTTTCCAAACTCAGTTTAAAAGCGGACAACTACGACATCCCTGGCGGCTGGTCGGATTGCGTCGGGATAAAGATGAAGCCAGCCGACGTATCAATGCCCGCGTCAAACACATGGTGGCAGAAGGCCTGGTGGATGAAATGAAATCGCTCCTGGCCGATCCCCGTGGGCTCAGCGATCAGGCCGCCCAGGCTGTCGGTTACGCAGAACTTATTCCTTATTTGAATGGCAAATGCTCTTTGGAATACGCCATCGAACAAATCAAAATTAACACCCGACGTCTGGCTAAAAGCCAACGCACCTGGTTCCGCAGCTTTCCTTATGTAAATTGGTTCGATGTTGGACGAGAATATACGCAAGAAAGTATAAGTGATGCTTTATGCCAGACATTCAAACTTTAAAGCATAAGCATATAAAAACACGATTTCATAGCACCCTACTACGTCCCATAATATATATTATGTTTCACTCAGGGAATAGGGCGTCAAGAACTTAATTTTTACCTAAGCTCTTATTTAACAATACGATAGGATAATCATAGATATTTTGACCATATTCATTGACGGCTTTTGACACATCGCCCCCATCGCCTTACAATTTCCCGTATGCTTGAACCCGTAAAATTACAGCCAATTTACAAGGAACGGATATGGGGTGGCGACGGTCTGGCCCGGCTTTACGGCAAAAACCTTCCTAAAGGCCAAAAAATCGGCGAAAGCTGGGAACTTGCCGATCTGCCTGAAGGCCAAAGTTTTGTTGCCAACGGCGACTTTGCCGGCTTGACCATGCGGCAGCTTTTCACTAATCACGGATGGGAACTTGGATTTAACAACGAGCAAATCCAACCGCCCTTCGGCCTGCTGATTAAATTCCTCGACGCTCAGGATGACCTCAGCGTCCAGGTTCATCCCGACGCTCAGGCCTGCAAAAAATTCTCCGGAGCCAGGCTTAAAACCGAATGTTGGTATGTGCTAAACGCCAAGCCGGGATCATGTATCTACAAAGGCTTACGGCCCGGCGTTACACGCGATCAATTCGCTCAGGCCATCACATACA
>JAFGBA010000169.1 GCA_016933395.1 Sedimentisphaerales bacterium
ATACCGGCCGCATCGCCATCGTCCTCGGCGCTGAACACGCGGGGCTTTCACCCCTTTGGCGGCATCCCGCCGTCACCCCCGTCGCCATCCCCATGCACGGTGCGATGGATTCACTGAACCTCGCCGCCTCCGGCGCGATTCTCATGTACGAAGCCCTCCGCCAACGCTCAACATGATTTCTTAACGTGCTTAAGGTTGTCTGATTTTCATAATGCGTTTAGCGAGTTTGTCCCAATGAGGCTTGTGATCGAGCAGCCAGGTTCCTTTATTCCGTTGGAAACCGAATTGCTCGTAGAATCTTTCCACCCGTGGCTGCGTGACGCCGACGATTACATGATGAGGAGTTAATTTCTCTATTTTCAGCATTACTCGTTTCATCAATGCGGTGCCGATTCCCTGCCCGCGATAAGGTTCATCCACAATTAACGTATCAAGCTCGATATGGGTTCGCCCGTTCCCGCCCAGAACCGCCAGCCCGACAACTCGTTTGTTTTTCCAGGCCGACACGACATGCAAGGCGTGTTTCAAATACCACTGCACATCATCAACGGTAAACCAATCCTGCCACCGGTTCCGTCCGAACAACCCCCGCACCGCCCGAGGCGAAATATTTCTCGATGTCTTATAAGTAATGGCGCTAGTCATTTATATTTGTATCCAACATAATTCCCACGACTTGTTAAAAGTCAGCAATTTACTCTACCCATACCCTCAGCATATCCAGATGGGAACTTCTGTCAACAGAATTTATATCTGAAGCTGGGAATTTACATATTATCATCTTGCGAAATAAGCATTTATTGCTAATATTAAAAAGCTGTCAAATAAATACAGGGATTTTTATAAAATGAAACGCGACGAAATAATTTTCGAACTAGCAGGTGTCACCCATATCTTTAGGTGCCCTACGCGTGATTTTCACATCCTATACGAATTAGAACAAGCACGACCATTCCTGTCGAATATTGGTTTACTGGAAAACATGTCGGTGACACGGCCAATTCCCACCGGAATTATCGTGCAGCGATCCCGGCAGATAGTTTGCATGACGGCCGAGGCGGCATTAAATTATGTCAAACGTGACGAAGATCTTTTAACGTTCAATTATTCTGTAACCTACGACCAAAAGGCTCCCGGTGAAGGGCCCGTTCTGATAAACGGTTATACCTGTATGGTGGAAACGCGCCCGCCTGGTTACTGTACGTTACGCCTTATACAACCCGGTGCCAATGGCATCGGACGATTCATCGAAACCCGGGACTTGCGCATCCATAAACAAGTTCAAACAGACACACATGGCCTGATGCGTATTCAACGCCATAAAGCGCCGTTAACACTCCCTGATGAATTTGACAGGCTTATTAATTTTCTCAAACAAAACCAAGTCAAGGAAGTCGCTGTCCACATTTCTTAAATATCAATGCGTAGGAGTTCGGTTGGATGGGCCGTGCCCGCCGCGATGTACGCTACCACTCGCTCATAAAAATCATGTTAATCATGTAAATCCTGTCAAAAAAACGGTCTTAAAAATCTACGCAAATCTGCATAATCTGCGGATAAGCTTCATATTCTTCTCCTCCGCCTGAATAATCCTAGTGTCTTTTATGCTCTTTGTAACCAACCTTCTCTGTTTCAAGTATCCATCCCTTATCAGACTTCGCATACAAACGGCCTGTCCGCGTGTCTAACAGACGGGGGCCAATCCCTTCATTATATTCAACATATCTTCCCTCGTTAGGCGTGAATAGTATCGTTAGCACAACCCCAAGCAAAAAAGCCAACAGTAAATGAAAAATTCTTTTCTTTTCCATAATAAGCATCTCCCAAAAGATAAAAGGTTTCCCGCTTAAAATAATCTATGCGTCATTCGCAATCTTTGCGGCTCAACTCAGTTATAATCTGCGCAAATCGGCGTAATCTGCGGATAATAGTCTTTTGTGCTAATACGTGTCAATTCCCTTCGGGGCTCTTCGCTTTGCTCCGTGTCGTGGCATAAACTACGCACCCAATTCCTTCCGTATCTTTGCAATCAGCCCAACCGTCTCCTTTACCTTCGCCGTAATACCCGCGAAGTCTTTGGCCTTGAGCAGTTCCTTGGTGATGAGATTGGAGCCGATGCCGGCGCAGGCAATTCCGGCCGCAAACCATTCCCGCAGATTGCTCTCATCCGGTGACACGCCGCCGGTGGGCATAATCTCCGTCCACGGGCACGGGCCGCGCACGGCCTTCACGAACGCCGGACCGCCAACCTGCCCGCCCGGGAACACCTTGCAGATTTCCACGCCCAGTTTATGCGCCTCCTGAATCTCCGTTGCGCTGCCGCAGCCGGGCATATAGGGCACCTTGCGGCAGTTGCACAGCCGGGCGGTATCCGCATCCAATACCGGGCCTACCACAAAATCCGCCCCCGCCGCAATGTACATCGCCGCCGTAGGTGCATCCACGATAGACCCGACACCCAGCATCGCCTCGGGCAACTCCGCCGCGCAAAATTCCTGCAGCGCAGTAAAAACGTTGATCGCTCGATCACCGCGATTAGTGAATTCAATGGTTTTCGCGCCCCCGGCCGCGCAGGCCTGCACCACCTGCCGGGCAGTTTCCACATCGGGATGGTAAAAAACCGGAACCAAGCCAATTTGCTTCATCGTCACCAGAACATCCAAGCGTTTATGCCGCGCCATGGGTTTTTCCTCTCAAATATGTAAATTTTCTTAACAAACGAGCGGTAATTTACATCCAAATGGGAAAAAAGGCAAAAAAATGTCACTGAAACGGCGCCACGATTTCAAGCGGATATATTCCGCTTGCCAGTACCATTATTACTCGTTATTTTTCATATATGAATAATAGGTATGTTGTTCCCAATTTAGCCAAGGCTTGCCAGGTTCTTCGACATTTAGCGCACAATCCTGACGGCGTAAGTAGCGTGCAACTGGAGGAAGCGCTTAATATTGCCCGGACGACTACATTTCGTATTTTGAAAACTCTGGCAGCCGAAGGTTTCGTGGAAAAACGCGAGAGCAAATATTACGTCGGGCCGGGTCTGGTGGAACTGGGTTTATGTACGGTTAATACCTTGCAATTACGCGACTTAGCACTTAAAGCCTTGCGGGACTTGACCGGTAAAATCCATGAAACATCACATTTGGCGATTCCCAACGGTTACCATTCAATGATTTTGGAGGTGTGCGACTCTCCCAAGCCGGTGCGTGTGGCATCCCGGCCGGGAACGCTGGTGCCATTGAATTGCTCCTCGACGGGTAAAATATTTCTGGCATATCTATTTATGGAGCGTTTGGAGGAAATTTTGGCAGAAGAAGCCTTCGAAAAACGCACCGATCATTCGTTGGTATCACTTGCTGATCTAAAAGCTGAAAGCCAACGTGTTTGTGAGTTAGGTTATGCCGTGGATAATGAAGAATATTATGAGGGGGTTCGTTGTCTGGCGGCGCCGGTGAAAAACCGGCGAGGCGAAGTGGTTGCCGCTATTGGCATTACCGCCACTGTTGCCGGTTTTCCGAGGAAATCCGAACCAGAAATGGCCCGGGCCGTCCTCGCCGCGGCGCAGGAGCTTTCCCGCAAACTTCAATAAATTCGCCGGAATATATAAGACGGGTGGGCTAAACATAAAAAACGCAAGGATATAACCTTGCGTTAGTGTTTGTAAAATAACGAGTTGTGATTTAGGCTTGAGCCGCTTCCTGAGTATCGGGTTTGTAGTTGCGTTTGAGGGGCTTGATCACAAAGCCGTTGCGGATCGCTTTGGCGGAGACCTTAATGCGGATAACCTGGCCATCCACTACAGCACGAACCCGTTGGATATTGGGTTTAAATTTACGTTTGGTAATACCGGTAATTTTTCGGCCGACGCCGCCGAGATATTTAGCCTTACCGCGGCGGGTAATGCTGCGCCCTGCGGTGGTGCGTTTGCCGGTAAAAAAACATACACGCGACATATTTATAACTCCTGACGATTTACGAAAACCAATATTATAACGCCAGTTTGATGCTTTTCAAGCCCAGATTGTTGGAAAAAATAAAGACTGGATAATAATGTAACTCCTTGTTATATAATATGATAGAGTTTTGCCGGCGTTTTTCAGAAGGTTTTTTGGTTCTGACGGCAATAGCTTTTGACCCCAAACGTTACTTTATGTAGAGACCTGTAATGACCGAGCCGAAGGAGCTACAAGAGCGAATCCGAGCATGCCGGCGCGGCGACCCGGAGGCTTTTGCCGGGTTGGTGGAAAGTTACGGGCCGCAGTTGCAGAGGTATTTTCTGAGGTCAGTCGGCTCGACAGGACAGGCGGACGATTTGCTACAGGAGCTGTTTGTACGGCTGCTGGAAAAAATTAAAGATTACCGTGATGACGGCCGTTTCGAACATTGGCTGTTTCGCATTGCCGCCAATTTGGTGCGAGATGAGTACCGAAAGGTAAAGCGGCGGCGAACGCGTGTTTTCAGCGAAATAAGCGATATTGAAGGTGACGACACGGCGGTTGACTTGGCGACCGATCAGGTGGGACCGGCTCATAGCCTCGAACAGGCGGAACAGGTTGATCGTTTGCAGGGAGCATTGATGCGGTTACCGGAATTGGATCGGCAAGTGATTCTGGCCCGACATTACGGCGGATTGAGTTTTAAGGAACTGGCGGAGCATTTTCAAATGCCGTTGGGTACAGCGCTGGCCAAAGTGCATCGCGGTTTGAAACTCTTGCGAAGTATAATGAGTGAGGACGATCATGGCATACTCAAATCCTGATAAAGACGATATTCGGCAAACCTGCCGTCAGTTGGGTTTGGATAATACCCAGGCCGACGCTATTGAAGCGGACATTCGCGCGGGAGAAGCGCTGCTGGAAATGAACGACCGCAAAATCATGTTCGATGCGGCAGTGCTGCAGCAAACGCAACAACATCTTCGCACCAAGTTGCACCATCGACGTTGGATGATGCGGTTGCAGCGAATTGCGGCGGTAATTGTCATGGCGCTGGTCGTGGCAGGGATATGGCATGTAAATACATCTCCTAAGGCTCCAATCAATCCCAATAAATATGACGAAATTCCCTTATGGAGTTTTGAAGTAACACGCGTAAACATTGTGGAGCAGCAGGTTGATCCTATGGTATTAGCGGAAGTGGCGGCCACGTTCAATGACTGTTGGAATGAAGATGATAATTCCAGTCAGTCATCCGGGACATTGGACCGAACCATATATAGTCTGACTTGATACTTTGGTGAACAAGAAAATAATGGCGAACCTACCTCTATTTAAAGGAGAACAGTCATGAAAGCGTTACTAAGTTTGATGGTAATGTTAATGTTGAGCACGTGCTTAACGACACCTCTGATGGCGCAGCCGGCCCCGCCGCCGGAGAAAGAAATGGAAGACGCCGGTGATTGGGATGCTCCTCCACCGCCTCCTCCTCCGATGCGCCCCGCGCGAGAGCAAATGCGGGAGCAATACCGACGGCAGATGCAGCAGCGGCAGGGCGGGCCGCAAGGCGGTCAAGGAATGGGGCCGGGTATGGGCCAGGGACGTGACAGACGCTGGCAGGTGGATCCCGAAGAATTGTTGACTTTTCTGCGGCAAAATGAACCCAAACTTGCGGATAAATTAATCGCGCTGCGAGAGCAGGATCCCCAGGCATTTCTCCAGCAGGTTCGTTCGGTGGGTCGTTTATATCAGCCGGTGATGCGACAGATGCAAGATGATCCGGTTATGGCGAATGTCAGTCTTAAACGCATTCGCACCCAGGTACAGGTCGAAGATATTTTGCAGGAATATCGTAAAGCTACGACAGATGCCGGCAAGGCCGCTCTACGAAAGAAATTAGAAGGCATACTCACCGCTCAATTTGATGTCATCATCGAACAGCAGCAGCTTTTCATCCAGCGTGGTGAAGCTCGCGCCGAAGAATTACAGCAGAGTACGGAAGAAAACGATGAGGATAATCAGGGTGTGGCGGATGAAGATCGTGGTCGTCGCGGCGGCCGTCGCGGGGGTCGTCGCGGCGGCGAAGGATCCGGCATGGGTATGGGTTCCGGCGGCATGGGCATGGGTCCCGGCGGCGATATGGGCATGGGCTGGGGACGTGGACCGGGTGGGGGCAGGAATTTTCAAGCCCGGCTGGAAGAACAAAAAAAGGCTATTGATTACTGGAAGGCCAATCGTGATGTGATTGTCAAAGAACGTTTGGGCGCACTACTCGATGATAAACGCCCCTTCCCCTGGTAATATTGGTAACAGCCAAGTATTAAGAAGCCCGACGGAAGTTTTTCGTCGGGCTTTTTTATTTCTTTTTGATATTTCAAAAAGATGGATTATTAGCGAGGTTTGAGGTATAATCATCTGTAATTCTGATAGATCCGTTTTTAGCGTTTTAAAGTATGTTTTTCTAACTATCCGTATCTACTTGGCTTGCGCTTATAGACCAAATTTTCTTAGTTGATGAGGGTATTGTGATGGCGCCATCCGATTTGAGTTGGCAGCGATTGGCGGCGGCCTATATTTATAGGCAACTCAATATCCTGCAGGATCACTTATCAAATTTATCTAACCGGGACGCGATGGAGCCATTGCATCAGGTGCGGGTCACATCGCGGCGGTTACGGGCGGGATTGCGGGTTTTTGAAGGATGTTTTGCAGCAGGCAAGGTCAGGATTTGGTGTAAAACGTTGCGAAAGTTGACGCGGCGTTTGGGTGAAGCCCGTGACCTCGATATTGCCATCAGTTATTTGGATGACGTGTTGAACCGTTTGGAAGATAAAGCCTGTCGGCCGGGGATTAAGCGACTTAGATTACGTTTGGATCAGCAGCGCCAGGCGTCTCAGTCCCATGTGGATAAAGCAGCAACATTGTTGGACCGTAAAGGCGTGCTGGATGAGATGCTCAGTGAAGTCGGACGGATTCGTTATGGGACGCGTCGCCATCATCCACCGGTAAGCAGCGATGTGGTGGTGCAACAAGGGCGCAAAAAGATTCTGGAACGGCTGGCGGATGTCAAGATTCTGGCAGGCAGTTTACGTCATTCCGACGCCATCGAAGAGCATCATCAGATGCGGATTGCCATCAAAGGTTTACGTTACACCATGGAAATTTTCCGCAGGATATTTCCGAAACGGCTGGAACGATCCATTAAAGACGCCCGCAAACTGCAAACACTGCTGGGGGATCTGCATGATGCGGACATGTGGCGTGACGTTTTGAATCGGTTCTCTCAGGATGAACGTGAACGAACGGAAGCGTATTTCGGCCATGTACGGTCTTATAATCGGCTGCGAGGGGGGATAAATTATCTGCTTCAGGAGCAATTGCACCGGCGACAAACCATTTTTGAGAAATTGCAGCGATACTGGGAGCATCTGGAAAACGAGCATACCTGGGAGGCGCTGGAGGAATCGCTGCGTGCTTCGGTAGTGAATGAAGCAAAGTCGGAGAAGGTTTCGCCGACCTCGCCGGAAAACAAGAATGAACAAAAACGGCCGGATTTATGGCCGGATAGCCTTCGCATTAAGCCGGCGTCATAAACCGGTTTTTGCCCTTGAAGAGAATTGCCTTGTCGTATGGGCGGGCAGTGTTTATGGTATAGGGTAATGTGTTTATCTGCGCCTCAGGCGCAGGTGTTGAAAGCAGGCATACATGAGTGAATCAGCCGGCACAACCAGGATAATTGCCGGAATTGACATCGGATCCAATCAGATTCGTATGGCCCTGGCCGAAACGACGACGGGAGAACCTTTGCGGATATTGGAGCAACTGCAGCGAGGTGTGCGCTTGGGGCAGGACACCTTTCGCCGGGGGCGGCTAAGCGCCGGCGCCATTCGAGCGGCGGTGGGAATATTGCGGGATTATCGTCGGTTACTGGATTTTTATAAGGTGGATTACTTTCGGGCCGTCGCCACCAGTGCGGTGCGCGAAGCGGCCAATACCGACGCCTTTTTGGATAGGGTGGTGATGGCGACAGGATTGGATGTTGAGGTGATTGACACGTCCGAGGAAACCCGTCTGACGATTTCGGCCGTGCGTGAAAGTCTGGACAAGCGGTTAACTTCCGGCCGAAAACGCCTCTTGGTGGTGGATGTTGGGGGCGGCAGCACGTTACTGACGGTCATGGAAGGGACAGAGATTATTACTTCGCAAAGCCTGCCGCTGGGAGCCGTGCGTTTGCAGGAACTGATGGGCGCCACCTACGAATCGCCGCAACGGGCGGCGGAAATGCTCGCCCTGCGGATCAGCAGTGACGTCGCCGGGCTGGCGCATACTTTGCCGCTGGAGAGGATACAGGCGTGTATTGCTTTGGGAGGCGATGTTCGAATCGCGGCGAGGGAAGTTGGCAAAAATGTTTCCGGAGCGCCAATGCAGGTGGTAACGCAAGGGGCGCTAAATAAATTTGTCACGACGTGCCGTTCTCTCAGCGCTGAAGATCTGACCGAACGCTTCGGCCTGGCGTTCGCTGAAGCCGAAACCCTCACGCCGGCGCTGCTGGTGCATCAAGCGTTGCTGGAAGCCATCGACATCAAGTCCATGTATATTTCCGAGGCGTCGATGCAGGATGGATTGCTGCTGAACCTGGCTCGTCGCGCCGGCGGCCGGGAAGATGTCGGTTTGAATGAAGGTGTGATTCAGTCGGCGTTGTCAGTGGCGGAGAAATATCATGTGGATCTGGACCATGCTCATCACGTTGAGGCGTTGGCGCTGCGGTTGTTCGATGAACTGAAGACGGAACATGGTCTAAGCGGACGGCATCGCCTGTTGTTGCAGGTGGCGGCCTTGTTGCATGAGACAGGGGATTTTGTCAACAGTCGGTCGCATCACAAGCACAGTTATTACCTGATCGCCCATGCGGAGCTTTTCGGTCTTAGCCGCGAGGAGCATGAAGTGGTGGCGCTGGCAGCGCGATACCATCGCCGCAGCGCTCCCAAGAGTAGTCATGTCGAATACATGAGTCTGCCGCGGGACAAGCGCATGGTGGTCAGCAAGCTGGCGGCAATATTGCGGGTGGCGGACGCTCTTGACGCCGCACACACCCGACAGATAAAGGATTTTTGCTGCCGTAGAGAGGGTGATGATCTGATGTTATGCGTTCCGCAGGCGATAGACTTGACCTTGCAGCGGCGTACGCTCGAACAAAAAAGCGATCTCTTCGAAGATATTTTCGGTTTGCACGTTCGACTGGAGGAAGATACTTCATTGGGAACGGTTCCTCGTCGCGCCGGCGCCATAGAATAACCGGTGAAAAGGTTATGGGCAAAAAAAACAAAAAACTCAACGATACCAGCTTGTTTATCAATCGTGAATCAAGCTGGCTGGAATTCAATGACCGGGTTTTGCGCGAAGGGCTTAACGAGCAGGTTCCTCTTCTGGAGCGGCTGAAGTTCCTGGCGATTGTCAGTTCAAATCTGGATGAATTTTTCATGGTGCGGGTGGCGGGGCTGCGTCAGCAGCATCTGGCCGGCGTTCGCAAGCATGATTTCAGCGGCATGACACCCGCCCGGCAGCTTGGGGCCATTGCTCATCGTGTACATGAGATGGTGCGCGACCAAAGCCGGGGTATTCGCGCCGTATTGGGGCGTTTGGCGGAACATGGTTTGTGTGTGACGGAACCGGCCGACTGGCGCACCGAGCAGAAGCGTTTTATGAAACGATTCTGGGCTGACGAACTCAAGGCCGTATTGACGCCCGTGGCGGTGCAGAGCCTGCATCCCTGTCCGTTATTGCCGGGATTGCAATTGAACATCGCGGTATTGGCGTCGGCGCCCAACCATGATGCCGATAAGGCGGAATTGGTGGTGGTTCCCGTGCCGGGGCGGTTTAACCGATTTGTCACATTGCCGGCGACGGAGCGGGTGGAACTGGCGCGGCTGGAAGATATCATTATCGCCAACATCGGGGATTTACTTTCCGGGCGGAAGGTATTGGCAACAGCGGTGTTTCGCATTACGCGCGACGCTGATGTGGAACTGGCTGACGATGCCGCCAACGACTTGCTGGCGACGATGGAGAAAGCCGTTCTTGACCGTCGGCGGCGCCAGGTGGTGCGGCTGGCGGTTTCGGCGGGTGCGGAGGTACTCTTACACCGGCGTCTGGTGGAATGGCTGGAACTGGCGCCTGAGGAAGTGTATGAAATTGACGGTTTACTCGATGCCGGCGCATTGTGGGAAATCGCTACGCGCAGCGGATTTGATAACCTCAAGTATTCCGATTGGCCGCCGCAGCCGCCGCGTGATTTGCTCGATGCCGATGATGTGTTCCAGGCGATTCAGAATCACGACGTTTTGCTATTTCACCCTTATGAAAGCTTCGATTCGGTGGTTGAGCTTATGCAACGAGCCGCTGAGGATCCTGATGTTCTGGCTATCAAGCAGACGCTTTATCGCACCAGTGGCGACTCGCCCATCATCAAGGCGCTCGCCCGAGCGGCAGAAAACGGCAAGGAAGTGACCGTGCTGGTCGAGCTTAAGGCCCGTTTCGATGAGGCCCGTAATGTCGGCTGGGCGCGGCGGCTGGAAGACGCGGGCTGTCTGGTTATTTACGGCGTGGC